>NZ_JBWYIY010000010.1:0-138812 GCF_056779975.1 Acinetobacter sp. ANC_7511 | reverse complement strand
GTTGTTTTACCATGGTCAACGTGACCGATTGTGCCCACGTTAACGTGTGGCTTATTACGTTCAAACTTAGCCTTAGCCATGAGATCTTCCTCGTTTACGTCGAACACAATTCTAAGATTGTTCAGTATCGACCTGTCGCCAAAAAAAATGACACTTTAAATACTTGAAAAGCAGACTAATAAGCCTGCTTTCTTTAAAACTTTGTAGAAATTTCTACTAAACTGTATATCTGGAGCTCTTATCGAGATTTGAACTCGAGACCTCTCCCTTACCAAGGGAGTGCTCTACCACTGAGCTATAAGAGCATTTAATACTTCGATGGAGCGGGAGACGAGGGTCGAACTCGCGACATGCAGCTTGGAAGGCTGCCGCTCTACCAACTGAGCTACTCCCGCATATTGGTAAGACACTAGATCGAAGTTTTAAAATTGGTGGTGAGAGAAGGATTCGAACCTTCGAAGCTTACGCGGCAGAGTTACAGTCTGCTCCCTTTGACCGCTCGGGAATCTCACCATTTACACTTACTTCAGTGTTGTTCTTTACTCGACTACTTAAACTCTCTAAGATGGTGCCGGCACACGGATTCGAACTGTGGACCTACTGATTACAAGTCAGTTGCTCTACCAACTGAGCTATGCCGGCGTTTCTTAGTGTTTCGTACGTTTCGTATCGGAACGGTGTGCAGTTTAGCAAAACTTGAAATCCGTGCAAGTGTTTTTTTCAAAAAAAACCCTAAAAACTCACAAAATCAATCCGTTTGATGATAATTCAACCGCTTTGATCACTGCGCGAGCTTTTATTTGGGTTTCATTCCACTCAGAATCAGGATTTGAGTCTGCAACAAGACCCGCACCAGCCTGTACATAAACCTTATTTTCGCGAATAACACAGGTTCTAATCGCGATAGACATGTCCATTTCACCATGCCAGCCTAAATAACCAACAGCACCGCCAAAAATTCCACGTTTTACTGGCTCAACTTCGTCAATAATTTCCATAGCACGAATTTTTGGTGCCCCAGAAAGTGTTCCTGCAGGGAATGTTGCTTTAAAAACATCCAAAGCATCTACGCCTTCCTCAACTTCCCCTTGCACATTAGAAACAATATGCATGACATGTGAATAACGTTCGATCACCATTTGATCAGTGACTTGCACTTTACCGATTTTTGATACACGCCCAATATCATTGCGACCCAAATCAATCAACATTAAGTGCTCTGCGATTTCTTTCTCATCGGAAAGTAAATCTTTTTCCAGCGCTAAATCTTCTTCTTTGGTTTTACCTCGTGGTCGTGTGCCCGCTAATGGGCGCACAGTCGCCACTCCATTTTCTAAACGCGATAAAATTTCAGGTGATGAGCCCACAATATAAAATGGCTTTTCATCACTAAGCGTCTTTCCTTGTACTAAAAACAGATATGGTGAAGGATTAAGATGACGTAATGCACGATATACTTGTAAAGGATCACCATCAAAGTCCGATACCATGCGATGACCAGGAACCACCTGCATCACATCACCTGCACGAATGTATTCTTTAACAGTTTCAATCGATTCTAAGAATTTTTCTTTACCTGTTAATGATTCAAAATGAGGGGCCGTGTGAGGCTTTGCCTGCAAGCTCACCGGTGTGGCAAGTAATGATTCAATTTCATCCAGCTGGCTTTGTGCTTTATTAAAAGCATCCGCATCCTGTGTATCCGCATGTACGATAATAAATAGCGTGTCTTTTAAATTATCAAAAACTACAACTGTTTTAGACAACATGAGCCATAAATCTGGCAATCCAACAGGATCAGCATCAGGAACGTTATTTAAGCGCGGTTCAATATAGCGTACCGCGTCATAACCCAAATAGCCCACCAAGCCCCCTGTAAAGTTGGGCAAATCTGGGAGTTCTGCTTTTGATGGCACTTTGAACTGCGATTGAAAGTCACGGATATACTGGAAAGGATCTTGACACTCAAACGATTCGACTTGGCCATCAGCTTTCTGAATTGTTAACTGTCCTTCATTGCAAGAGAATACCGTTGACTCGCCCAGACCAATAATCGAGTAACGCGCCCAGTTTTCACCACCTTCTACAGACTCAAATAAATAGGCTTGTTGATGTTGTTTTAAACGTGCAAATACTGACAATGGAGTGTCAGTATCAGCTAAGCGTTGGCGATAAACTGGAATTAGGTTAAAACCTTGCGATTGAAGCTGTTGAAATTGAGTTGATGTTGTCATGAGGAATTCTCTGTAGTTTTCGATGCATATTGAATGTTCTATAAAGTCTGCGCTGAGAGACGCCATCGAAAAACATTAAAACTATTCATTCCTCTACCCTTCTTTATTTATTACAACTTACTTAGAAATCAACACAGTTAAATCATCAACTACTTGTTGCGGCTTACATAGCTGAATATCTTCGCCATGATTATAACCATAGCTTACGACAATACAATCAATACCCGCACGGCGCGCTGCCTCTACATCATTCGATGAGTCACCAATCATCAAGGTATTGTCCAGATCAGTTCCAAAGGCCTCAACACAATGCAACAAAGGTTTAGGATCTGGTTTTCTCACCTCAAAACGATCTCCACCCACCGTATCCACAAAATAGTGATCCATCTTTAATTCAGCCAATATTTTTCTAGCGGGTAATTCCGGCTTATTCGTGACACACACCATTTTTTTTTGATGAGCTCGACCCCACTCTAAAAATTCGATAATGCCGTGAAATGGACGCGTATCCACGCACGGTTCGGCATTATAAATTTCTAAAAAAGTATCCAATAATTGTTGATGCTCAGAAGGCTCTACACGCCCAGTCAGATGCATTAAAACACTCTGACAGAACAATGAAGTCCCTTTGCCAATCCAATTTCGAACTTGAGATTCTGTGACCAAAGGCAGTTCTAATACATTCAAACTCATATTCATGGCACGATATAGATCAAATGCCGAATCAACCAAAGTTCCATCCAGATCAAAAAGAATTAAGTCACGCTGTTCCAAATTCGCAATATTCATTATTTTAAACCTAACAAAAAAGGCATGCGAAAGCATGCCTTAAAAAATCACATGCAACTTAGTTGAAAATAAACCAGGCAACCAGTGCCACAATCACTAACACCAATAATGCCATTAAGCCAATATTGGCATTTTTTTGAGTTTCCAACTCTTTTTCCGTACAAGCTGCAGGAATATTTACCTCACACGCTTCATGCTTATTGACAGTTGTATTAACATCAACTCCTTCAGGAATTGGGGCTGGTTTAGGAATTCCTACATTTTGAGGCATACCATCTCGAGTAAGCTGAACTGAGCTATCTCGCTCTTTCAGATCAGGCATACCCTGCTCAAGCATTTTAGCTGCTGCTGTCTTCTCTACTGCAACCTTTGAAGAAATTTCAGCTGTTGCGATTGCTTCGCTAGGCTGCTGAACATCTTGTAATGTTTGTGCAGATTGCGCAGGTGCTAAAACTGAAAATTTATGGCTAGCAAATTGCAGAATATCGCCATCTTTAACAATAGTTTCGCCTTCAGCAACTTTTGTATCGTTAATAAACGTGCCATTTGACGAACCTAAGTCTTGAACAGTGAGCACCTGCTCTTTTAGAAACAAAGCAGCATGACGACGTGATACATCTGCAGACTGAATCAAAATATCTGCATCTTGATGACGACCCACCAACATGTCTCGATCGATATCAACTTCTTTACCCGCAAATTCGCCAGTAATTGTTTGTAATTTCCAAGTCATAGTTTCGATCCATTATTCAAGTTTTGACATTTTAACATGGCTGTTTTCGAGATTCACATTGAACGCATGTTATCGAGATGGTCTCAATGTCGTGGTTGTGACCGTATTTTGTGTTCTTTGCACATCTTGTTTTGGCTCAATCGCGACAGGGGTTTCCACCACGACTTGGGCATTGTTTGTATTTGTTGTGGCAACTTGATTGTAAATCACAGGCTTTGGCAGCACTCGCGTTGATTTCACCACAGGATCCTGAGTCACGATGACATTTGGACGTTCAATCACACGCCCTACTGGCTTAGACTGTGCTGTCGGAGCAGTATAACGCTGTACCTGTGACTCTACTGCTTGAGGCGTTGATGGCACTACGATAGGCTTAACGGGTTGAGGAGTACTTGATACAGGCAACCGCTGTTGGAAGATATCATCAACATTATCCGGTAGCTTCTTAAATGTTCCATCACCATCTAGCGCTAACTGCAAACTGTATAAACGGTCATAGCGTTGCTGTGACAATCTACGAATATCAGCCGTATCTCCTACGATTGTTGGATGAATAAAAACGAGTAGGTTTCGTTTCACATTATTCTTTGCATCTGCTCTAAACAGTCTACCCAAACCAGGAATCGAGCTTAAACCTGGGACGCCTTGACGCGTTAACTTAGTATCATCTGAAATCAGACCACCCAGTACAATTGTTTGACCATTTTCAGCCAAAATCGAGGTTTTTATGGCACGCTTAGTGGTCACCAAGTCTTTCGCCTCACCACTATCTGGCTTCACCGAGGATACTTCTTGTTCTACAGCAAGACGAACTGTTCCACCTTCACCAATTTGCGGAATGACCTTTAATGTTACACCAACATCTTTACGCTCAATTGAAGTATAAGGGTTTGCTGTTCCACCTGTCGTTGTCACAGATCCTGTCTGGAATGGGACATTCTCACCCACAACGATATAAGCTTCCTCGTTATCCATGGTGACAATCGATGGTGTAGACAGTAAGTTCGACTTAGTATTGGTCTTTAATGCCTGTATCAGTGCTCCATACAGTTTACGCGATCCATTCGCACCTTCTTTATATTCACCTAAGGCCAATGAAGCACCAGCTCCAATCAAACCAGCACCCGTAGCTACATTACCAAGGAATCCAGAAGCCAATTGACTCAGCCCCACACCCGCTTTATCAAAATTGATTACACCAATACCACTACTGATGTCACCTAGTGCCCACTGAACACCCAATTGATCTACGTCATTTCCTTCAACTTCAACAATAGCAGCCTCAATGAGAATTTGTTGACGACGCACGTCAAGTTGATGAATAGCAGATTCAATTTCACGCATGAGTTGAGGATCTGCTTTTACCACTAATGCATTTTGTGCACCATCAGCAATAATACTCACGCCATTACTATTAAAACTTGTAATATCTTGTTGATTTTGATTTGAACCACTATTCAAATTAATCGCTGGGGTATTCACACTCCCATTTGAAGACGTATTACTCGAGGTATTATTAATTAATGAGTTACTAGCACTTGAATTGGAGCTTGAACTATTTGAATTACTGGTACTATTCACCGCCTGACCAGATACTAAACCTTGTAAAATTTCAGCCAAATTTTTTGCGCTTGCATACTTAAGCTTAAATACTTTTAGACCGCCTAAGCGATCAGCTGAAGGAACATCAAGCATTTCGATCATTTGACGAATGCGTTTACGAGTACTTGGATCACCCTTGATCAAAATCCTATTAGTACGTGCATCTGCGATAATACGTACTCGAGAACCTGAAATGTCTTTGGCACCCCCCGTAGAAGACATTGAATCCAACAAAACTATCAGCTCTTCAGCTTGGCTAGACTGCAAGCTAATAGCCTCAATATCGTTTTGTCCCGTTCCATCTAAATTACGAATAATCGTTTCAAGCTGTGCAATATTATTCGCACGATCTGAGACTATAAGCGCATTTGTACCTTGTACCGCCGCCAAATGCGCAAATTGCGGCATGAGTGGTCTTAACGCGGGTATTAGATCATTGGGGTTAGTATTTTCCAGCCAAATGACACGAGTGACCACTTGATCACCTCGTGCGTTCCGAGAGGCATCAAAAGGCACACCTGAATTTTTTACATTATTGTCAGGGACTAAGCGGATAGTGTTACCCGCAGGTACAGCAACAACGCCATTAACGTTTAACACACCCAAGAACAAATCATAGACTTCAGCTTTGTTTAAAGCCTTATTTGAAATGACCGTCACATTACCCCGAACCCGCGGATCAACTGCGAAGTTTTTTCCCGTGATATCTGCCACTTCATTAATAAATGCAGTTAAATCTGCATCACGCAGGTTAATTTTCCAAGTTTGCGCTTGCGCAGCGGTACTTGCGACAGCCAATACTGGTGCTACTGCGACCATCGCCCAAAGTGACCGATTTCGATTTAAAAAATCCATAACTTGTTATATTTCCTAATACTTTATGCAAATTTACACATTTTAAAATTCTTGTTGGAAGGTCATCACTTGATCACCTCGTTTTACTTCAATGCGAACTTTACCTTCTCGTTTAGCCTGTTCTAGCAGTTGTGCATCGCTTTGTCCTTGACCGACTGACTGCCCATTCAAGGATAAAACGCGATCACCAGGTCTTAATCCCAGTTTGCTTCTCAAAAATGCAGGCGTTCGATCCGTGACTTCATAACCTTGACCACTGTCAGTGTTGACACCCATATTACTTAAGTATTGTTCACGATTTTCTTGAATTTGATTGATTGCCTGACCAATGGCATTTTGAGTAGTCGTTTGACCTGAATTCGAAGTTGCGTTAGCAGAATTCTGCTGTGCATCAGGTACCAGCGGCTGATTAAGATTTTCTATTCCGGTAAATCTCAACTCAGTCGTCGCACCACTCGGCTTTTTCAATACCACATGATCCCAATATACTTCTGAAAGCTGATAAGAACTTCCTTCCAAAGTTTGTCCAATGGTATAACGATCAGCAACCTCTCGAACTTTAATCACCGCTGAAGATTGACTACTCGGCGTCGAAACCACAACCCCTTGCAACGTAAGCGCTAAATTAGCATCAGCAGCACTTACTTGCGCACCTGTTTCTTGAAACAAAGAGAAACTCGATATATTCGGAACAGGAGGTTGCTGCGAACCTAATGCGACTCGCTCAACTTGCATGACTTGCGGTGGTGCAACCACCAACCAAAATAATGAAGCGAGCTTCCACATTAAGATTAAAATCAGAATAAATAAAGTAAGCGGAGCAATTCGATCTAAATCTTTAAATGAAATTTGTGAAAACTTATCTTGGAATCCCTTCATTAGAAGCCTCCACTCAGCAGTGGCTGTCTCGTACTGACAACAAAGGTATCCAAACCAGCTTTACCATCATATGAAGGCACATTCATTAATAATCTTTGGGTCACCTGTGCATCCAACATTAATGCAGGATCTAAACTAAGGTTGGCCATTTTTTGCCCGCGCTGATCTTGTACATCAATGAGCAGTTTTCCAGCTTCGTCTGAAAATTGCCCTTTTAAAGATGGCATATTCATTCGTTCTTGTTTCTGGGCAAAGGTATAAGTTAGCGTACCACCACCCCATTGCATCTCTCCGGCGGTTTTTGCAAAACCATCGTTTTGTTTGAATTGAAATGCTACATCCTTCAACTGAATACTATTCTGAGGCCATTGCCAATCCACAAATGTTTTGAGTGTTTCAGGGGCAATATTTCCATTCATATTTTTGATAATTATTTTTTTTCCAAGCCCATAACCCACCACACCGTTGAGTTGCGTCTGACCACTATGTATTTCTAAGTTGGCACCAGCTCTTAATAAAATCAGATCGAGAGGACGTGTTTGCCAGATGACAGAACCTGCAAGATTTCCTTTTTGCCAATCTGCTTGACCTTGCCAGATATTGCCACTGACATTTTTTAAAATTTGATTATTTTTATAAAATTTAGCAATGAGCCACGATGCTGGAACTTGTAAAAAAACAAATAATAAAAAAGCGAAGATAGCGACGCTTAACCACACCATTTTTTTTGATTTTTTTATCATTCCATGTATACCAACATCTAAGTCTAATTAACCGCAAAATGTTTGAAAATTTTCTATCTTGGTATTATGCATAAATTTTACACTTCTCCAATTCACTTATAAAAAAACCAAGCAGATTTGCTTGGTTTTTTTAATATTAGTGTCATTACATGACAAATCAGTGAAATTAGATAAGGAAATCTTCTAATTTGGCACCTTTTTCAAGCTCTGCAACCAACCAACGTGGCTTCTTTCCACGCCCTGTCCAAGTCTCCGCAGTATTATTTTTATTACGATAACGAGGCTCTACAGATTTACGCGTGCTTTTCTTACGCTTTTGTGCACCATATTCAATGAATTGCTCTAAAGACATACCCACTGATTCAGCAATTTGAGTAATCTGATGATAAGCATCTTCAATTTCCTGATCTTTCTTAGACTCGATCAAAGCTTGGGCTTCAGCAGTTAACTTTCTTAACTCTTCAACAGATAAATTACTAATATCAGGCATAACATTTACTCCAAAAAATTCAATATCATTATTAGATTTATAAAGCGCCATCTTATTGTTATAAATTATTTTAATCAATCCATCATGTTATTTAATATACATAAATAAAACAAATAATTTAACACATTAATTAACCGAGTCTATTTCTATTATTTTTTCTCTAATATGCTCTGGAATCAAAACCTTTTGCATTGTATTTTTATCCACACAAACTATAACGGCCTCAGCAATTGCCACAATTTCATTCTGTTGCTCACTCCAAACTGTATATTCCATCCTGAAGGCAGAGTTACGCAATTCAACCACTTTAGTTCCAATGCGTAAATAATCAGGATAAAACACTGGTTTAAGATATTTACAACTATTTGAAGCCACAACAGTATTAATATCTAACGCTAAGATTTCTAATTGATTCAAATACTCTATTCGAGCAGTTTCAATATAGCGATAATAAATCACATTATTGACATGTCCAAAAGCATCCATATCACCCCAAGCGACTTTTTGATGGGTAATGACTTTGTACTCATTCATTTGTTTCATTCATCATTCTCATAACTTAAATTGAATAAATTTATTATGGGTCTCAAAGACACTGTTCAATTGCTGAGTTAATACAGCATCGCCTTTTAATACAGATTTAATTCTTAAATAGTTCATTAAAGGGTGATCAGGATATAATTGCAATAATGCCTCAGCATCCTGTTCACGATGAGTCGCAGTATAAATATGCCATTTAGAAAAACTCAAAATCGGTAATCCAGGATATTTCATTTCAAAATGATCAATCTGGTTTTCAAGCATTTCATAATCAGGATTTTGTTTTAACAATTGTTGTTGAAACCATAAATAAAAAATATCCTGATCGAACCGTTCTTCTAATAAAGACAAAGAAAGTTGAGTTTCATCAAAAGCCATCTCAGGAATGCGAGAAATAAGTTTTAACCATAACGATTTAATACCATATGAAGACGACACAATTTGATCACTCATTTGAGCATACCGAATTTGAATAAGCTCTAAATCTGTATTTGAAACGTTGTCAAAATCATTGAGTAGCTTTAAAAGCCATTTCTTTTTATGTTCCAAATCTAAATGACCATATTGCGTGGCTTTTAAATAATGCCATGGATATTGAATCGCAAATCTACCCCATAGATGATTCAACTTATGCTGATAAGCATCTTCAAGATCTTTTAACCAAGGTGACAGCATATGACCATGTAAAAACTCTAAATGGGTTAAAGCCTGATCTGGAAGCTCTTGAGCTAAATAAATTTCAATACGCTGGAGTTCAGCCAATTCAAAAGCATCTGCAGGACTTTGTTGTAAAACACTCAACGCATCATCAATACGATCTTGCTTCAACCATATACGAGACTGAATAACCTCTTTGAGTAATCCTGAGTTCTCAAACACAGGTTGTAAATATTCTCGCTGTTTTGTGTTGGCCTCCAAAACCCACAAAACACCTAATTTTTCATACGTATGTAACCTTGAAAAGTCTGTAACTTGTTGAATTTTACGCTGCTCTCTTGATCTCATCTTTCCAACCCAAAACCATAAAAGATGAAGAGATAAAGCAACGAATAGAAGAAAAAATGAAACAAACCAGAGGTTCGTTTGAATCTGAATACCGTGCCAAAGTATGTAAATATAACCTGGCCCTTCTTGATAACTCAGCACACTTAACACGGCTAATATCATTAAACCAACTAATGCATAAACTATAAAAATATGTTTCATGATTAGCCCTCTAAAATTGCTTTACTGTTCAATTTAGGGACAGGTAAAAGTTGTGCTTGTTTGAGATGTTTCGCTTTATTTTTTATTTTGATTGCCACAGCATCAGGCAGTTGATCCAGTTCATCGATAATTGAGGTCAGTGCATTTTGATAATCAATGTATTGTCCTTGTTGTAGTGCTCTTTGAGCAAATAACACTCTCAATTGAACTTCTTTTAAAACTAATCTTCGATTAAGTAATACCGGCATCTGTTCATCAACGCGTTCAACTTTGAATACACGCTCAAACCATGAGGATTGCGAAGAGTTATCACTCGTGAGTTGCTGTACTTGTTGTTCATTTTTCAAATTTGCATCAATATTTTCAAGCAAGTCACCTAACTGAGCAATTTGAATATTTTTTGCCACAACATATTGTTGAATCATTTTTTGATCATGCTCAACAGCTCGATGCATTGAAACCTGCAATGTATCTGCCAAAGCCAAGCGCTCAACCAGTTGATCCAGTTGATTGAGTTGCTCAAGTGCATATACAAACTCATGTTGATCTAAGGCAAATTGAATTAGCTCTAATTTTTGACTTAAGAGTTTGATTGGATTGATTTCAGATTGAATTTCTTGTTGATTATTGTTTTGCTGAGGTGGATTGGATTGAGACGAAACCTGCTGATTTGAGCGCTGAATTGCTACCAACTGATCATTCAAACTTGCCACTAATTGCTCTGATTTATGTTGAGTTTGTTGTAGCAACTCAACTTTTTCTTGTAATGAAAAATGATCATAGCTGAGTTTAATCAACCAAATGATTAAGCCTAAAATGAATAGATATAAAATTTTCTTCATGAGTGCCTATGTTCACTTTCAAGCTGCGACAAAATCGTATCTGGCATTAAGTCCGCAATTTGAGTGATTTGAAATTTAGTATTCGAGGTCTGTTGATACATACACACGATCTGATATAACCGATCCGCTAAAACCAAGTAATGACCGTGTTGCATAAATACAGGATAATTTTTGCATAAACTCAGCCAATTTTTCCAACTGGCTTCACTACTAATCAATACAGCATAAGGTTGTGGATTTGCATTGAATGCTTCAAGTAGATGTTTAAATTTATCTTGAGCATCACTTGGGCAGTAGCGGGAGTATAAAACAAAATTAAGTACTTCAATTTTAGCAGTACGACACTGCTGCATCATGAACTGACGGCCACCTTCTCCCCGCCAAAACGCAATACGTTTGAGATCAGCATTTTGTGTTAAAACCGAAAGACTTAACATTCCTTCAGATGTTTCAACATCTGGAACTAAACTTTTAACACCATATCGACTTAGAGCTTCAGCTGTTTTCCGGCCAACTGCAATCCATTTGATATGATTTAAATCGGTCAATTTAAGTCCCGATTTTTCGAGAAACTGCATGCCAACTTCAACGGCTGTTGGACTGACGACCACAATCACTTGTGCTGAAATTAATTGCTGAAAGAGCTGATCAAGTTCATCACTCCAATGAACAGCAGCCAACTCTAGTACAGATAACTCGATAGGCTCATATCCTGCACGTACCAGTGCCTCATTGAGAGGCTTAGCACGATCTGCAGGTCGAGTATTGATAAACTTCATTTCATTGTTTTATTTATACAGTGCTCTTAATAAATCAGCAGCACCTTGGTCAATCAAAGCTTTTGCAAGTGAAACACCCAACGTTTCAGCTTGTTCAACTGGACCTTCTACTTTAGCAACCAATAATGTTTGACCATCCACACTGCCTACGCGCCCCTCTAATTGAATCTGTTGATCATTTAAAGTCGCATATCCCGCAATCGGTACCTGACATCCACCTTCTAGATAAGTATTAAATGCACGTTCTGCACGAACACACGCATCTGTTTCTGCATGTAATAAAGGTCGAATCAACTCTAATACGCGTGCATCATCACCTCGGCATTCAAGACCTAATGCACCTTGACCAACTGCGGGTAAACTCGTCTGTGCATCCAGCGTGTGTCGAATACGCTCTGCTAAACCTAAACGTTTCAAGCCTGCGCTTGCCAAAATGATGGCATCGTAAAGCCCAGCATCAAGCTTAGATAGTCTTGTGCCTACATTTCCACGTAAATCTATAATCTCAAGATCTGGACGGGCCTTTAAAATTTGACATTTACGACGCAAACTTGAAGTTCCCACTTTGGCACCATGGGGCAAATCTTCAAACTTGCTATAATTATTCGAAACAAAAGCATCTAAAGGATCTTCTCGCTCACAAATCACGGCAAGACTTAATCCTTCTGGGAGCGCCATCGGCACATCTTTCATTGAATGGACAGCAAGATCTGCACGACCATCAAGTAATGCAGCCTCAAGCTCTTTAACAAATAAACCTTTTCCACCAATCTTGGCTAAAGGAGTGTCTAAAATTTTATCACCTTGGGTCACAAACGTCACCAACTCAACTTTTAGGCCAGCATGTAGGGTCTCAAGTCGCTCACGAATATGCTCCGCTTGCCATAAAGCCAATGGACTTTGACGAGTTGCAATTTTTAAGGTTTTGATCATTTTAATGCTGCCAAACTTTAGACATCCTAAACTTACCCTGCTGTCCCAAAATTGCAAGTAAATTGTTCGGCAATCACTATAATTTTAGGCAACTAAATATTTTGCATTCTTTCTCTAAGCAAAGGTAAGTGACGGCGACTGACCGCCAATTTCTCTTCAAGTTCACGACAACGAACTTGATACTGGCCTGAAGCAACCAACTCCAATCCATCCAAATAATCCAATGCAATCAGCGCATTTCGATGAATTCGTATAAATTTATTTGAAAACTCACGCTCTAGATCTTTTAAAGTCTCATCAATCAACACACTGCCGTTTTTGTGTCGTACTGTTACGTATTTCTGATCAGCTAGAAAATAGTAAACATTTTCGATAGGAATGAGTTCAAGACCACGATACGTTTTCGCAGCGATTTGCTGACGTTGATGTTTTTCTTCCATATTTTCTTTTTGCTCTATATTCGACATTTGAGCTTGAGTAAGTTTAGTTAAATTATTGAGTGTATTTTCTAATTCTGATTTGATAATCGGTTTTAATAAATAGCCTTTCGCTTGTGCCTGAATCGCAGTCAAAGCATGCTCATCATAGGCCGTGCAAAAAACAATAGCGGGCATTGGGTTTAGCTGTGAAAGATGCTGAGCACATGTCAAACCATCCATTTCAGGCATTTGGATGTCAAGTAAAATTACATCAGGCTCATATTGTTGCACTAAGGTCAAAGCTTCTTTTCCATGGTGCGCAGTTGCAACAACTTGATGCCCCAATTGAGTGACCAAGCGAGATAAGCGCTCAACCGCGAGTGGCTCATCATCACAAATTAGGATGTCCATTGTTCCTCCTTGCTCAAGTTAACGTTACTTATTTTAATGTATTAACTTGATTTTATTTATATTGGTACTGGACTACAGTCGTGTAAATTCCATTACCTGCATGACTCCTAAACTGTACCGTATACCCATAGTGTGCTTTCAAACGCTGTTTCACGTTTTCTATCGCAATACCATTCCCCTCCCTATTGGCCATTTTATCGGCTATATAAGGGTTAGTAATGACTATAGTGACTTGATTTTGTAATATTTCAACCAATATGACAATCTTTGCATCAATTAACTTTTTCTCCACCCCATGAAAGATACTATTCTCAATTAAAGGCTGTAAAGTTAAAAAAGGAATACTTGCTTGGCCCAACTGCTCTGGTTGCAAGATATTCCATTCCACATTTAATCTCGAACCCAACCTTAGCTTTTCAACCGCCAAATAATGTTCACACAATTGGATTTCTTCTTTTAATGTGACAATTTTCAGCTCTTGAAAACTTGCTCTAAACAACCTTGAAAGATCGATGAGCATTTGCTCTGCTTTATCTGGATCACTCCCAATCAGACTCACCACACTATTTAAACTATTAAAAAGAAAGTGTGGATGTATTCTTGCTTGCATGGCTTGAATTCGAGCATTCAATTCACCTTGTTGCTGCTTTAACCACTCACCCCGAACATAGATATATCGTAAACAAAAAGTGATCAACAATACGCCATAGCTCATGTGTAAAATCACATGATCAAATAAAAGTAACCATGAAAATTTTTGTAAAGAAAAGTTACTTCCCCAAAAAAACAGAAAATTCAAACTACAAGTAGTGAAGAGGATGATGAGTTCTAATAGTACAAATGTATAAATCGCAGACTGCAAAGTGGTTAGTTTTTGCCAAAACTCCCTAAATAAATCAATTACGGCAATAAAGACCAATACCACCCAATTGATATAAAGCACATACTTGATCACTTGTGATGTCTGTAAATTTGACCAAGACTGTGACTCTGCTAGGCACAGCAATAACGCCAAAAAAATACTGGCAATAAATAACTCTGCAAAATATTGCCATTGCCCAATACGTACAAAGAAATTCGCATCAATAAATTCTTGTTTATCTTTTGAAGAATTATCCATAGGCAAGACTTCGGCATCTTGATTTGAATTTGTTATACTGGATGCAAAATTACTGCTTTTTCTTTTACTGAGCCGACATGACCACATCTTCTAATTCCTCTAATCCGTCACAAGCCCAAACTTCAGGTATGTGGGGCGGTCGTTTTTCCGAAGCAACTGATGCCTTTGTCGCTGAATTTACAGCATCTGTCCAATTTGACCAACGCTTTTATAAACAAGATATTGCAGGTTCAATCGCACATGCAACGATGTTGGCAAAAGTCGGTGTACTCACTGAACAAGAGCGTGATGACATCATCGCAGGCTTAACCGCAATTAAAGCGGACATTGAAGCTGGCAACTTCGAATGGCGTATTGATTTAGAAGATGTTCACATGAACATTGAATCTCGATTAACACAACGTATTGGGATTACAGGGAAGAAATTACATACAGGTCGTAGCCGTAATGACCAAGTAGCAACGGATATTCGTTTGTATGTACGTGATGAAATTGATGCCATCCTAGGGTTATTACACAAACTGCAAAAAGGCATTCTAGGTTTGGCTGCTAAAAATACAAATACAATTATGCCTGGCTTTACACATCTTCAAACTGCACAGCCTGTGACGTTTGGACATCATTTAATGGCATGGTTTGAAATGCTGGTACGTGACTCAGAACGTTTGATTGACTGCCGTAAACGCGTGAATCGTATGCCTTTAGGTTCTGCTGCGCTTGCAGGTACCACTTATCCAATCGATCGTGCTTATACAGCAGAACTTTTAGGGTTTGAAGCAGTTGCAGAAAACTCATTAGATGCTGTATCTGATCGTGATTTTGGTATTGAGTTTAATGCTGCGGCATCACTCATCATGATGCACTTATCTCGTATGTCTGAAGAATTAATTCTTTGGACATCTGCACAATTCAAGTTTGTGAATATTCCTGACCGCTTCTGCACAGGCTCTTCAATCATGCCTCAGAAGAAAAATCCTGATGTACCTGAACTTGTTCGTGGTAAAACAGGCCGTGTATATGGTGACTTAATGAGTCTACTAACCCTCATGAAAGGTCAACCTTTGGCATATAACAAAGACAACCAAGAAGATAAAGAACCATTATTTGATGCTATTGATACGGTTCGTGGCTCTTTAATGGCTTTCGCAGACATGATTCCTGCGCTTGTTCCAAATATTCCTGAAATGCGCGAAGCTGCGCTGCGTGGTTTCTCAACAGCAACCGACCTTGCTGATTACTTAGTGAAAAATGGTGTTGCATTCCGCGATGCACATGAAATCGTCGGTAAAGCAGTTGCGCTTGGCGTACAAGAAGGTAAGGATTTATCAGAACTTACGCTTGAACAACTTCAACAATTCTCTGATTTAATTCAAGCTGACGTCTTTGAAAAAGCATTAACTTTAGAAGCTTCTGTCAATGCACGTAACCACATCGGTGGAACAGCACCTGCTCAAGTTGAAGCAGCAATTGAGCGTGCTCATGCGCGTTTAGAAGCTCTTTACGCTTAATTTCTGATTATATTTTTGGAGTATTGATATGTCTCGCCAAGTATTTTGCCGTAAGTATCAAAAAGAAATGGAAGGTTTGGATTTTGCACCATTCCCTGGTCCTAAAGGTCAGGAACTATTTGATAGTGTTTCTAAGCAAGCATGGGGCGAATGGTTAAAGCATCAAACTACTTTAATCAATGAAAAACGTTTAAATGTCTTTGAAGCTGATGCAAAAAAATTTCTTGAAGAACAACGTGAAAAGTTCTTCAACAATGATGAAACTTTAGAAAAAGCTGAAGGCCTAAAGCCTGAGTAAAAAAAGAAAGCACTGCTTTTCTTTTTACGTAAGATAAGGACGAAGTCCGCGTAGGCTTTAATCTAAAAAGAATCCCCATCTTTGGGGATTCTTTTTTATGCGTTACTTTAAAAATTAGGCAAGAAAAACACAGAAGGTGTGCACAGGCTTTAATCCCAAAAGAATCTCCGTAATAGAGGTTCTTTTTTTATGGGACATCAAATAAATATCAATGGAGTCAAAATTTAGCTGACGAAAGAAGTGCTTGTGGTGGATTTAAAATATGACCTAATTGGTAAACTCCATCCATATTTAACTGCATCTCCATTCGGTCAACACGAATTGGGCCAAATTTAATGTAAATCTGCCGATTTTGAAGATCAAACCGCTGCTCCAAAACCTGTCCATTGAATTGTAAAGAGTTCATAGATGTTAAGTCCATAAGCGCTTTAAAAGGTTGCTCTTCATCCTTTGTATAATGAATCCTTTTTTTATCACTCACGAAATTTTCTAAATGGTTTAAATCCTGAGATTTAAAAGATGTAATTTCACGAATTTGAGATTCCTCAATACCTAAAGCATTGACCAAACTTAACTGATCATCTGGCAGTAATTTAAAATGCCCATTGTTAGGATGTGCCGCCCAACTCAAACTCGAAAGACCCCAAGCACAGATTCCCCACAAAACTTGCTTAAATTGTCTCATTCCCCATCGCTCTCACTGAACGTAATAAAAGCCATCTTTAAAAACATTTCAGCCAAACACAACTACCATTTATCTTAAATATCATTTACTTAACAAGAGTTGTTAGACTCACGTCACAGACAAATCTTTTTTATTGATATTTATCTTGCTATCTAAAAAAGACTGCATAAATGTAAAGCAGAAAATAGACACATAAGATGATTATGAGTTATCAATTTCATCAGAGTAGGCTAATCTCTGTATTAAAATTAACCACCATTTGAGCGCATCATGTTTATCATTCGTCCTTATATTGAGACTGACTTAGAAGACATCATTCAACTCTGGGAAAGATGTGATCTAACACGACCATGGAATAATCCGGAAATTGATATTTTTAGGAAGGCTGCACAAAAAGATGACTTATTCTTGGTGGCTGTGAAAGATCAGTTCATTATCGCAACATTAATGGGTGGTTACGACGGTCATCGCGGGTGGATCAATTACCTCGCGGTACATCCCAATCATCAACGGAATGGTGTTGCTACAGCGTTGATTCAACATTTGGAAAAAAGATTGATTGCACTTGGTTGTCCAGAAGTTCAGCTTTTAGTGCAAAAAGAATTTATTGATATTCAAAACTTTTATGAACAATTGGGATATGACGAAAAAGAAGTTGTATGCCTTGCTAAAAGACTCATTCACGATCATTAAGAAATTTTATAAAACAGGAGCATTTATCAATTTACCGATCCGTAAAAATATTGGGAATCGAATATTAAATTTATGACCGGTATCATTATTCAAAGTTAAGGCATATTGGCTCATCTGATTTAAGATTTGTGTCGCCTGATTATTGGCTTGCGTATTTTGTTTAAGATATTTCTTTAAAGCTGACCATGTATTTAAATAATCAATCAATTGATCAATCCGCCATTTACAATGCATGTGCTGCTCACAGGTCGGGATTTCTTCAAAAGGAAATGGAATCGTTTGATATTTCAGATCAATATAGTGACGCTCACTCTCCCAATATGTTTTCAATACTTGGTGATATAGCTTTTCAATACAGCTTTGAAGCTCCTCATTCTCCACTTCAATAAGCCCATATCCAATCACTGCAAAGACACCCTGGGGCTTCAGTGTTCGATAGACCTCTTGAAAAAATAACTCGAAGTCAAACCAATGAATGGCTTGGGCAACTGTAATCAGGTCAAAACATTGTGCTTTAAAATTGCTATGTTCAGCATTATCAATTCGGTAAATTACATTATCTATTGCTGGGGCTTGCTGAAGTTGTGCTGCGCTTATATCCGTTGCAATGACTTGATTAAAATGCGGAGCCAATAAGCGGGTGAATTGTCCTGAACCTGCCCCGCAATCCCAAGCCATTTCATAGTTCTGAACATATTTGAAGATTTCGTCAATCACACTTTGTGGATAACTTGGACGAGCTTGTTGATAAAGCTCACTTTGATCAGAAAATAGGTCTTTCATTTTTTATTCTGAATTTGATCGAGAAATCAACCTTAGCACATCAAAAAAAATGGATGATGAATGACTTCGATTCATTTTGTATTATTTTATAAGCAAAAAAAATCCTCAACATTGTTGAGGATTTTTCGAATATGGTGGCGAGACCCAGGATCGAACTGGGGACACACGGATTTTCAATCCGTTGCTCTACCAACTGAGCTATCACGCCGATGGGGTGTATTAAGCCGTAACTGAGCTCAATAGTCAATAAAAATCATGCATTTTTTATTTGTTCGAGTAAATTTTACCCAAAAAAAATCTCTGATGGGATCAGAGATTGAAAATACAAATTCTTAAAAGAATATGGTGGCGAGACCCAGGATCGAACTGGGGACACACGGATTTTCAATCCGTTGCTCTACCAACTGAGCTATCACGCCGATGTCGCGTATTAAACAGTTTCATCTCGATATAGTCAAGCAAGTTTTTGGGATATTTAAACAAATGGATGTTTTTAAAACAACATTTAGATTATTCGATGTAAATACATACAAATCCAATAAAAAAAGCCAGTATTGACTGACTTTTAATATTTAAAATCGAACAATAGTTTTAAATTTTTTCCAAACTACTTAAACAACGATGTATTGCACCACATCCAGGCTCAAAATGATTAACGCCTTTCTCTTCTTCCATTCGACATGCTTCACTCACTAAGCGCTCTGCGACACCACGTCCACGGTTAGCCGGATGAACTACGATATTTTCAAGCGTTCGACTTTCACCTTGTCCAGTTGACCAAATGGCCCCAATGATCTTTGTATTAAATTCTGCCGTGTAAAGTAAGGTATACTGAGCTAAGTTTTGCTCAAGTTGTTCAATGGCATCTTGTCCGTCACTAAATTCTGGACTGGTGTCATATAAGCGCTCAAGCTGTTCACGAACTTCAACATTATCAAGCGAAGTTATTGCATGTACGGTTATAGGCATTGATTAACCCTCCTGAGCAATCTAATATGCTGTCACTTTCGTGACATCGAAAATCTACATTCATCATTTTTAACGTTTTTGAGGAACGTGTCTATGACGCAACGTATCAGTGAAGTGGTAAGAAACACAAACGAAACCAAAATTCGTGTTCGCGTGAATCTTGATGGTACTGGTCAAGGCACCCTCAATACAGGTGTTCCATTTTTAGACCATATGATCGACCAAATCAAGCGTCATGGTTTATTTGATATCGATATTCATTGCGACGGCGATTTAGAAATTGATGATCACCATACAGTAGAAGACTGTGGTATTACCCTTGGTCAGGCATTTGCACAGGCTTTAGGTGACAAAAAAGGTTTACGTCGCTATGGTCACTTCTATGCACCACTTGATGAGTCCTTGAGTCGTGTCGTTGTTGACCTATCAGGCCGCCCTGGCTTATGGATGGACATTCCATTTACGCGCGCGCGCATTGGTACTTTTGATGTCGACCTATTCTCTGAGTTTTTCCAAGGCTTTGTGAATCACGCATTAATGACACTCCACATAGACAATTTGAAAGGTAAAAATAGCCATCACCAAATTGAAAGTGTATTTAAAGCATTTGCACGAGCACTTCGTATGGCTTGTGAAGTAGATCCACGTGCAGAAAATACTGTAGCTTCAACCAAAGGTACTTTGTAATGACCCGTATTGCCCTTCTTGATTATGGCATGGGAAATCTTCACTCAGCAGCAAAAGCACTTGAGCATGTTGGTGCAACCGTTGATGTGACCAATGATCCTAAGCTGATTGCTCAAGCAGATAAAATTGTGTTCCCAGGCGTTGGTGCAATGCGTGATTGCATGCAAGGTATGCACGAGGCTGGCATTGACGAGGTTGTACGCAATGCCGTTTTCAACAAGCCTGTCCTTGCGATTTGTGTCGGCATGCAAGCTCTGCTGCAACACTCTGAAGAAAATGGTGGTGCAGATGCATTAGGCATTTTTGATGGTGCTGTTAAACGCTTTCCAGATATTGAAGGTTTAAAAGTTCCCCATATGGGTTGGAATCAGGTACACCAAGCAGATCCAAGCCATCCAATGTGGAACAACATTGATCAAGATGCTCGTTTCTATTTCGTACATAGTTTCTATGTTGAACCGAAACAATCTGAGATCATTGCTGCGACATGTAACTACGGTTTGGAATTCTGCACCGCAATCCATAAAGATAATTTGTTTGCTACGCAGTTCCATCCAGAAAAAAGTCATACAGCTGGCTTACAGTTGTTGAAAAATTTTGTAGAGTGGAAAATTTAAAGCCATAATAAGGCTCACTGTTTTCAGTGAGCTTTTTTTCAGACTTTACTCTAAATATCTTTTACGACAAAGCCACCTTCAATTGGCTCAACAGTTACTTTAATTTCTGCTTTTAGATTCAGCGCAGCATAACGACTTTTAAGTTCTGAAATTAATTGTTCTGGCGTTGCATCTTTTAAAGCCAACTCATCCTTCAAAGGATACTGTTTAAAACTTTCTGATTTTTTACCATCTTTAGCGTCTGAAACCCATCGTTCTGCAGCACTCAGTACTTTCGCTAATTCAACTAGATGTTGAGCATTGGCAGGAGTTGACTCTTGCACCCATTTCGACAGCGTTTCCTTAGAGACTCCCAATGCATTCACCACATCAGTCGGTTTAATGTTTTTCTCTTTGATCAATTTTCTAAGTTTTTTAGCACCTTCGCTAAATAAATCATCTTCTTGAACTGCCATCGCTTCTGTCCAAATCTTATTCACTGTCTGCAGTTTCAATTTAACATTAAGCCTATGCAGTTGAGTCTAATATTGCCAAACAAATCAGATGAAATTGAAATTATTTTCAATATAGATAATTCACAAATAAAAGTGTGATCTAATTTTTCTCATTACTCAGTTTGAATTAAAAAGAAAAATAAATTGACCCAATGATTAATTGTTAACTTATGTAAAGACAATGAGCACCAATTTTAATCATTAAAAAAATTCACAAAATTCACAAAATCAATCAACGAATCGAACAAGTTGGCATTTTAGGTATTTACACCATGCTACTCGATAATATTCATGCATTATAAGTGTACATTTATTCTATCAAGCACCAAATTAAACCACAATAAATAATTGATTTTGTTAACATTTTTAAACATTACCCTTGTGTTGTATTAAGTTGCTGTTTTTACGGCATATCTTCAAAATTATTCCACTTATATTGTTTTTTTTCGATTTGTCTGAAATTTTTTTCTTTGTTAATTATGAACTTGCTGAAACAACAAAGATCCAACACTAACCACATATATTTTGGAGCAATCTGCACATGTTTAAACTTTTTACTGGAAAAATCAGTGGCGTTCTAAGCCTTGCTTTACAGGGAATTACGAAAGCAGTTGGTTTTATTCTAGAAACCGTAACGACAGTTGTAGATACCGTTGTTGACACAGTAGGGACGCTGACCAAACCATTAACGGATAAGTTAACAGAATTGCCACTGATCGGAGATACAGTGGAATCGGTACTCAATCTTGAAAATAATTTACTAGGAAATTTAAGCGGAGGCTTACACGCTATCGCTGATGATTTTTCGAAGGGAGATCTATTAGGGGGCATTAATACTGCATTGAATGGCACTACTGCAACTGTAGGCCAAACCATCAAAGATGTTTCAAATGTTGTAGGTGAAGTCGCTGGTTTAGCCGATCCCGTGACCGACCTGCTAAGCCAAGTGCCAGGTTTAGGTGCTGTCGTAGATGTTGTCGGAGAAACTTCTTCAAATCTTTTGGGATTCGTGAGTGAAACGGGAGATTATGTCGCAAGTACCAAACCTCTTGATCTCGTGACTGGTCTCATTGATGATCCTTTAGGCAGTGTCACAGGAACATTAGGAGACGTCTCAGGAACATTGGATAATTTACTGGATGATTTAGCACCTGTAACAGATGCTCTGTCATCGATTCCTGTCGTGGGTGATCTTGTAGGATTCACGGGAGAGATCACAAATGCTTTAGGTGCAATCCCAACCAGTATCACACCAACTAGCTTTGATCTAATCTCTAACTTAGATACAACACCATACATTTAATTCAAAGTTCGTATTAAAAACCGTCAACATTGTTCTGACGGTTTTTTTTCATTGTTACTTCGCTCATTTGATGTTTCTTTGCTAAGATTGCTGCGAATAAACTCCAGAATACTGGCAAGGAGCGAAAGCATGCTGATTATCCCTGCAATTGACCTTAAAGATGGTAAATGTGTCCGTTTAAAACAAGGTCGTATGGAAGACGATACCGTTTTCTCTGATGATCCTGTGGCAACAGCACAACATTGGGTAGACGCTGGTGCTCGCCGTTTACATTTAGTTGATCTAAATGGTGCTTTCGCTGGTACACCTATTCACAAACCTGTTGTGGAAGCGATTGCAAAAGCACAACCTGAACTGCCAATTCAAATTGGTGGTGGCATCCGTTCTCTTGAAACTATCGAACACTACTTAGATGCAGGTGTATCATTCGTCATTATTGGTACAAAAGCAGTCAAAGAACCTGAGTTTGTTGAGGAAGCTTGTAGAAAATTCGCAGGCCACATCATTGTCGGTATTGATGCAATCAATGGCATGGTCGCAACTGATGGCTGGGCAAATGTAACTGACGTAAAAGCAACTGATTTAGCTAAACGCTTTGCAGATGCTGGTGTATCTAGTATCGTGTATACAGATATTGCACGTGATGGCATGATGCAAGGTGTGAATATCGAACAAACAGTTAATCTTGCGACTTATTCAGGTTTACCTGTGATCGCTTCAGGCGGTGTGACCAATCTTGACGACGTTCGCAACTTAAAAGGTCAGCCTGGTATTTTAGGTGCGATTACTGGTCGTGCAATTTATGAAGGCACTTTAAATCTTCGTGAAGCTCAATTATTACTTGATGAACAAGCGCTCTAATAGCGCATGTTTCTAAAGAGGTCTTAGGACCTCTTTTTTCTTACTTAAAAAATATGTTGAATTTATCTCCTACCCTCAAAACCAAAACACCACAACTTGCCCTTATTGCAATTACGATGATTTGGGGTGCCAGTTTCATAACAGTCAAATATGGACTGAACTTCAGCACACCAGTGCTTTTCGTTGCCTTTCGATTTGCAGCAGCTGCGCTGGCTGTTGGTCTGATCTCACTTCAATATTGTAAATATTTTAGTGCCAAAGATATTTGGGCAGGATTTTGCATTGGAACAGTGATTGCAATTGGCTATGGAACGCAAACCATTGGCTTACAGACCATCACCAGTAGCGAGTCTGCCTTTTTGACAGCACTTTATGTGCCGTTGGTTCCCATCTTATTGTGGTTGCTCTTTAAAAAAAGGCCACATGTCATGACATGGATAGGGGCAGGACTCGCCTTTGTAGGTTTAGTTTTCTTAACAGGCAATGGGTTTGGTGCTATTCGGCTTGAATTTGGTCAGATCATTACCTTGATAGGATCAATTGCGATTGCGCTTGAAATTATTCTCATTAGTTACTTTGCACCTCGAGTCAATTTACGCCGAGTGACGATATTACAACTCATTTTTGCATCGTTAATTTGTTTTCTAATGGCACCATTGGTGGGTGAAACACAACTCCCTGAGTTTAACTGGATCTTCGTTGCGATTATTGGAGGATTAGGACTTGCAAGTGCAATCATTCAGTTAGTCATGAACTGGGCTCAACGCGTGGTTGATCCTTCACAGGCTGCCATTATTTATTCTGGCGAACCTGTTTGGGCGGCTTTGATTGGGAGATTAGCAGGTGAGCGTTTAGCTATGCTCTCAATTTTAGGTGGCGTGTTGGTTGTGCTCGGTGTAATTACCAGTGAGTGGAGACCAAAATTTAAGAAGAAAGAATAAGCTTATTGGGGCTCTTTTAGCTTTAACATCATACATGGTTGAAAATACTGTGCTTCAGGCATAGGCGCATAAAAGGGATGCAAGAGTTCCTTCCATTTTAAATACGCCTCTGACTGCCTAAAACCTTCCGTATGATCTTCAAGTTTGTTCCAGTAAATCAGTAAAATATAAGCATGTTCATTATTCGTATTTTTAATCAGCTGAACCGCATTTAGCCCCTTCATTGGTGAAATAATGTCTTTAGCTAATTTAAAAGCATTTTCGAATGCCTCACTCTGGTTCATTTTGATATTTAAATGAACATGCTCAATAATCATGACACCACCCCATTCATGAGTTTTAATTATTGATACATTGGCTCGTTATCATTGACCTTAATAATTCCTTTGATCGCACGATAAACAATCCAAACCCATGACAAACCAATCACTGCGATACAGAATGTTGTTGCACCCAGTGCTACACCAGCAAAGGCATTAGGATTGTCACCCGTGAAGAATAAGAACAAAAACGGCAGGAACGCGATGATATTCCAAATTAAATACCACCAAAAAGTACGAATTTGCCAAGTAAAATGACTTTCAAAAATTGAGCCCTGTACCTTTGATCGTTTCCAATAGTTAATAATTAGCGCAATAACCGCCAAAATACCTGCTGAAAAAATAGCGATGATATACAGGATATAAAGTAAAATCGTTAAGCTGCGGTTTGGATCTTGATCAGCTGTATAATTCATAAAGTCACCTTTTTAATTTTTTTGAGGCTTTATAATTTCAAACCATTAAATGGTGAAATTATCCATAAAATAATCAGTATATTAAACGCTATAGTACAGAAATAAATTTTTCGAAATGGTTGTTTTTGTGTTTTATGACGCAAGCGTTGCTGAGCAAGCCAAGCACTCGGCCATCCTCCTAATAGAGAAACCACATGTAATGTATTTTCTGGTACACGTTGACTCCCCTGTTGAGCCGCCGCTTTATCGTGTGCATATAAGCCATAGGTGATCAGGTTCATCAATAAAATGACCAACACCACCATCATACTCAATAGCCCCAATAGGACTAATGTAGCAAGCGTCAAGATATAAGCAATAATCGCTACTTGCATCGGTTGCATTTTTTGTTGAGTAACTGGTGAATGACGCGGCTTCGTTTTTACTTTTTTTGCCTGAGTCGCTTTTAAGTATGTTACTTGTTTCGCTTTAAATCGACCTTGACCATCCAATTGAACGATATACTCCAAAGCACAACCTGGAATCGGTCTTGGGCCTGGTTTGGCAAAATCTTTAATGTGAAGGAAAACGCGATCTTTGGATGAATCATTGGGTTGAATAAATCCATAGCCTTTTTCATCAAACCATTCAACTAGACGACCTTGATCACGCATATTTCCCCCAGATTTTTTAAATTTTTTAAGCTGTTACAAATTTTAATCGTTCAACCAGCATATTGCGCATTTCTAAAGGATTTTTTTGCAAAATATCTTCGCCAACACGCCCCATTTCTTTGTTCTTTTGAGCCACTAGCAAACGCATCATCCAGAAACGCCCAGCTGCCATCGCTAAATAGAGTTCTAGACATGATTTTTCATCACTGGTCATTTCACGTACACTTTGATAAGCCTCCAAGAATGCTAAGGCCTTTTCCTCATTCAAATGAACACTTGGATATTCCGTACAGAAATCATTCATCGTAATGGCGATATCAAACAAAAGTTCATCTTTATTCAACTCATAAAAATCGAGTATCCCTTTTAAAGTAGCCCCTTCAAATAAAGTGTTATCTCTAAATAGGTCAGAATGGATAAAACCTCGTGGACGATCAGGGTACATTGCGGTAAGAGCGTCATATAAACCTAACAAACTATTTAATAATACTTGATCGGCTGGATTTAACGTAGGTCGAAGCTGCTGAGCCACACTTAACCAATAATCATGATTACGATACTCTGCGCGCTCTAAGGGAAAGTTATCGAGAGCCACATGTATTTGAGCCTGTGCAATAGCAATGGACTGAACCTGTTCAAGTGATGAAGGCATAGGATGCTTGCCACGCATTCTAGGCGCAATTTGTGCAGGTTTATTTTTTAAGATCTGAATCGAACGTCCTGAATGTTTCAAAGGTACAGGCACAGGCAGACCTGCATGACCCAGATGCTCAAGTACAGGGACGAGTTCACCTGCGCCTTGCTTATCCATATCTTCAAAAATTGTTAAAACAAATTCGGTTTGATCTGCACAAACTAGAAAATAGTTCGTATTTTGAATACCTCCTTGAATCGGAATCAGGTCAATCACCTCTAATCCATAAGGCGTAGCAAAATCCTGAACTTCCTTTAAAGTCAAAGTGGTATAAACCGACATAAAAAAACCTGCGAAAAAACTTACATTATTTTGATAGAATACCTGCTCCGACTACCAAGGTGTAGCACCAAAGTCTGTAAGTTTCATAATCGGCTGTTATTTTTGGAAAAAATTATGCTTGCTAAACGTATTATTCCTTGCCTCGACGTAGATAACGGTCGAGTTGTAAAAGGTGTTCAATTCCTTGATATTCGTGATGCAGGCGACCCAGTTGAAGTAGCACGTCGTTATAACGAACAAGGTGCAGATGAGATTACTTTTCTCGATATCACTGCAACATCTAATGGGCGTGACACCACTTACCGTACGGTTGAGCGTATGGCTGAAACTGTATTTGTACCACTGACCGTAGGTGGCGGTGTTCGTAAAGTTGAAGATATTCGTTTATTGCTTAACGCTGGTGCAGACAAAGTCAGTATTAACTCAGCTGCTGTCTTTAATCCTGAATTCGTTCAAGAAGCCTCTCAACGTTTTGGTGCACAATGTATTGTAGTTGCGATTGATGCAAAAAAAACGGGTGAAAATAAGTGGGAGATTTTCACACATGGTGGTCGCAAACCAACGGGTATCGATGCGATTGAATGGTCTGTGAAAATGGCAGAATACGGCGCAGGCGAATTGCTCATTACGTCAATGGATGCAGATGGTACAAAAGCTGGTTATGACTTAGCATTGATGCGTCAGATTAATGATCGTGTAACGATTCCAACGATTGCTTCAGGTGGTGTGGGTAATCTTCAACATCTAGCAGACGGAATTTTACAAGGGGGTGCTGATGCAGTGCTTGCAGCCTCTATCTTCCACTTTGGTCAACACACTATCCCGGAAGCAAAACAATATTTAGCTGAACAAGGCATTGAAATGCGTCTTTAATCATGCCCCATAAAAAAGAGGCAAATGCCTCTTTTTTTGCAAAAAAAAGAGCCCGAAGGCCCTAAAAACCAAGAAAAAACAGCGCTTGGTTCGTTATGCAAAGCGATAAACTGGAGAGTTCTACCATCAGATTTTCATTCTCCGATTTATTCATCTCATATCATAAATGACAGATCTGCACGAAATCTTGACAAAAGCTACATATTTTATTGACCAAACATGACAAATCAGACGTCAATTCAGCCAATTCCATATCTAATCTGACTTACTCCACTATAGCCAAAGCTTTTTTTGAAATATCGGAGCGCGCTGCTTTCTGCTCAACCCACTTTGCGGGGAAATATTGTTCAACGATATGATTGACTCGTTTTGAAATAAAAGACGGTAACTGCACCCCTAAAGGGTTATCTTCCTTCAAATCTGGCGTTGAAATGACGCGTGTCCCTAAAATGTAATCAAACCAAGGCTTAGTGACACACCAATTTGCATCTTGATTGGCGTTCATATGGTGGTCATAGTGCCAAGGAATTTTCTTTTTTGCCCAATGAGGTTCGAGGTGAGCTCTGCGATGCGTGTAGTAGTAGTTACAAGCACTATAAAGCACGGATAAACTCATGCCTTTCGAGATTGGATAAAATGCTGTTCCAAATACAGCAGCAACAATCCCCAATGATACGATTTCATTTTTTGTTCGCCAATTTGATATTCCCTCTACATAACCCTCATCATGGAAATCTTGTGTTCTAACTTCACGGTGATGTGCCCAATGAGATTCCATATTTTTAGGCACAGGACTAAACCTCGCTTTACCCGGACGGTGTACACCATGTAGAACATATTTATGCGCGACCCATTCAAATCCATTGGCAATGATTAAGCCTGCAACAAAACCTTTAATCATGTTCAAAATCCCTGTTTCTTTTCTTTCAATATATCTAACTCAAGCTCTCAACCATTGACGCAAGATAAAATTTTCATTGACAAATCACGACATATTTTTCAATGTCGTATGGTAGAAAAAGCGCTTGTATGGCACTGTAAAAACAGGCTTAATAACTCATCGTGATTTCAATTGATAAAACAAGAAAAGTATTAATCACATGCAGCAGATAAAGGACTATTCAGGCTCGGTTCATGGTGGACTTGGACATCTCTTACATAATTATTGTGAAGAGAACGGTCTCCCTATTTCTGCAAAATTGGCAAGTATTCAGCAAGCCGAACGCTTTGACTTTAGCATTTGGCGTGAAATATTAAATGAAATTTATGAAGTACACCCACAACCTGCGTTAGGGTTAGAAATTGCTCAATGGGTCAAACCACAACATTTAGGCATTATCGCGTATATCGCTTTATCATGCGATAACCTAGCAGAAGCACTCACCCGTTATCATGAATATCATCGTTTAATTTATGATGGTACACCTCTCGCCGTCGATCTGGAGCAAGGCGTATTTAGCGTACGTTGGGAAGATTTGCCGATGCATTTGTCGACACAAATCACGGATGAAATTGCGATGGCATTATTGGTTGAATTTCTAAAACGTTATGCGGGTATTGAGCATTTACATATTCAAGAAATTCACTTTCGCTTTCCAGCACCAAAAAATGTTGCGATTTATGAGCGTTTTTTTCAGAGCAAAGTAAAATTCTCTCAGCCTCATGTCAAGCTTACTTTTCCAAGCCAGCTCCTACAAGCACCGATTAAACAAGCTGATCAAACTTTACAAAAACTCCTGATGCAGCAAGCTCAAGATTTGTTAAGTCGACTCCCCAATAACACACAAATCGATGAGCGGTTACAGCAAGCCATTCTGATTGGAATCCAAAGACACAATTATCAAATTCAAACTGTCGCAGAACAAGTGGGAATGTCAGTCAGACAACTTCAGCGCCATTTACAAAATCAAGGTGATACCTATCAGCAGCGCGTTCAAGAAGTCCGCAAACTTCTAGCGATTCAATATTTACAAGATCCTTATCTCAGCTTACATGAGATTTCGTTATTGCTCAGTTATTCAGAACAAAGTGCATTCCAACGCGCATTTCGTCAGTGGATGAAGATGACGCCCCAGCAGTGGCGTATTCAACATCATATTCGCAGTTCATGATTGTCAATCTAAGCCATCATTCTAAAGATGATTAATGAATCACAAGAATGGATTTTCTATTTCATTCTCAGCCGTCGTTTCTATTTTTTCTGCTAAATTTTTTTGATCTTCTAAATAGATGACCATTGCATCTAAATATTGTTTTAACGCTTTCGCAGCGGCTAAACCGGCTTGATCTTTGGTGATTTGTAAGTTGCCATAAATACTCACACGATCAAGATCATTTTCAAGCGTCAGATCATGTATCGAATGTGACTCAGTCCCATTTTCAAAAGGCTTAAACATGGCAAATCTCTTTATGTTTATAAATATCAATCCCTGAAGATAAATGAATCTTCAGGGCAAATTCGAGCTTTTTTATTTAAGGATTTGTAATAAATATTGCAACAACGCTTGAACCAACTCTTTCACGATTGCATCTTGTGCTTGTTCATCGATCTTAGCCTCTTGATTCGTTACGGTTGTATTGACAGGTACGCTTTGACTACTAAACTCTTTTTGCAGCGCTTTGAGTTGATCTGTTGAGATATCAACTGCACATTGGCTTTCGGCATCCCAGTGCGAATACTCTATCGCTTGTTGAGCTTTGACCTGATTGGCTTTTAATGGCAATTTATAAGTATTACGCTTTTGCTCAGATGTAAGTTGAGGAAACAGATTCATGCCAAGCACTTCTTCTAACTGGCATACACTGACCACTTGCATCTGTAGTGAATTATTATTTGGAGCGTAATATGCGCCAATAGCACCTGTTTTAGGTATATATACGGCTTTAAACACCGCTGTTGGAACAATAACACCGCGTCCAATGGTTTTCAGTTTTTTGCCACTATATACAGGCCCGGTAATCACATACACATCATGTTTCTGCTTCGTAACGATTGCACGTGTCGCTTCCTCAATTTCTCGCCAGATTTGTTGATTATTCTGCGGAGCTTGAGGAACCATATTGGCTAAAGAAAAACTGTCGTACTGTGCAGCTTTATTTGGCATATCAGCATTTGGAGCCATATGACCACGGTCATATCCCGACCCACGATAATCTGATAATAATGCTCGATGCTTTTCTGCTACACGAGTCTCCTCATGGAAACTGTCTTCTCTTTTTATTTTTTGGCTCAGCCGATCTGGATTCAGATATTCAGCTACCCATAATGGTGTTTTTGAGACACCAGAATACATAGTGGTGAATCCATTAAAGCATAATGGGTAGCGATCTTTATTTAAGCTCTCTTTGATTAAATAAGGTGGCTCTTGGCGATAAAATTGATTTAGACAAGCTGTATTATTAACCGAACCTGAAAATGGCAGATATGAAGACAACTTTTCTTGACCGAAAGCAATTGCAAAGCTTCCTGCTGCAACAATACCTAATACAGCTTTTACCACAATATTATTCAAACTCAGATTACCTATTCATTCCGTGTTCAACTTCTGGCCCAATGCGTGGGCTTTATTCAAAACCGGCCACAGCTTAACAAGCTATGAATTTGAAGTACATCAAGTGAATTTTCAAGTGAATAAAGGATCTTCGCATTCCGTTCAAATATCACTCAAAATAAGTAACAAATTGTTGTTTTTATAGAATAGTTTTTTAATACTCTTTAAGGTTTTACGTGTATTTGATTGAATTACATCAATTACTTGTGAGATGGTATAAAAGTTATTTAGTAAATTAAAAGAATTGAAAGTGAGGACACTATGAAATTAGCACATACTTCTTTGACAGCATTAGTAATGGGTTTATCTTTGGCAAGTGCAAGTGCATTTGCTGAGCCACCAGTTCAAGCTGGCGAAACTTTGGAAAGCCTTTCTAAAGCTAAAGTCGTAACAACAGTGAATGGTCAGCCTGGTACTTTACAAGAAGTATTAGCTAATGGTCAGATGAAAGTTATTTCTGAAGGTGCTACAACACAAGCGCCTGCTGATGCGAAAGCGCCTATTGGAAACTTACCACCTGCTGAAGCAGAAGAAACTGCTCCTCAAGCACAAACTGCAGTTCCAGCTCAACCTGAAGTAAATGCAACTGAAGAAGCGCCTGTAGAAGCACCAGCGGCTGAGTAAGGTATTAGGCTTAATAAAAAACCGCCTTTGAGGCGGTTTTTTATATCCAAAATTTTAGCAAACGCTTACTCAGATTTCGATCTGGCTTCCCATTTCGACCACGCGATTTGGTGGAATTAAATAGAAATCACTCACAGGACTGGTATTCCGCTGCATTGATATAAATAATTTTTCACGCCATGGCGCCATTCCTTCTCCCACGGTATGAATCAGACGATCACGTGAAATAAAGAAACTAATTTGCATCATATCAAATTCAAAATTTAACTGCTCATATGCCGCTTTCAGCGCGACTGGAATGTTGGGTTGGTCTTTAAACCCATAATATACAAAAATCCTAAAGAATCGATTATCCATCTTTTCTACACGAATTCTCTCAATATCAGGTACATAAGGTACATCTTTAGTAATGACCGTAATCATCATATTACGTTCGTGTAGAACCTTATTATGCTTAATATTGTGCAACATCGCATGTGGAACGATATTAGGTGTTCCTGTGAGGAAAATTGCATCCCCAGGAACGATCAGAGTTTCATCACTCATCTTGACACTTTGAATAAAGAGATCAATAGGTAACGCATCAGACTCAAGCTTATTAAGTACGATTTGACGGCCATCTTTCCACGTCATTAAAACGGTAAATACAATTCCACCAATCAAGATTGGCACCCATCCACCACCAACAATTTTTAAAGAAGTCGAAGCAACAAAAATGAGGTCGATGATCAATAAAGGCACAGCAAAAAGGGCTACTTTCCAAACAGGCCAGCGCCAAACGCCATAAGCTAAAATCGAAATTAAAATCGTACCGCACAGCATTGTCATGGTCACTGCTACACCGTAGGCACTGGCAAGATTCGCGCTATTTTCAAATAATAAAATGAGAATAATGACTGAAATAAATAATACCCAGTTGATGAACGGGACATAGATTTGTCCTTGTTCAACATCAGATGTATGTTGCACGGTTAAACGCGGTAAATAGCGCAATTGAATCGCTTGATTGACCATTGAGAATACGCCCGTAATCACCGCTTGAGACGCAATCACGGCAGCAGCGGTTGCAAGACCAATCATTGGAAATAAAGCCCAATCAGGGACTAACAGATAAAATGGGTTCTCAATTGCATTTGGATCTCGTAAAAGTAAAGCACCTTGACCCGCATAGTTAAAAACTAGACTTGGCAATACAATCACAAACCAAGCAAGCTTAATAGGCATACGACCAAAATGCCCCATATCTGCATATAGTGCTTCACCCCCCGTCATCGTTAAAATGACGGCACCCATCGTGAGGAATGCAACAAAAGGTTGGTTGATGATAAAGCCAAACGCCCAATGCGGACTGATCATTGCCAACACGAACGGTGTTTGCATAACACTCCATAAGCCTAATAGTCCAATTGATGCAAACCACAATAATGTGATTGGTCCAAAGAACTTACCCATGGTCGCCGTGCCGTGGCGCTGAATTAAAAACAGTGCTGTTAAAATACCGATGGCCAATGGTAATAACCATTGATTAAACATCGGAGTCGCAATACTTAAACCTTCAATCGCGGATAAAATAGAAATTGCTGGGGTAATAATGCCATCACCAAAAAACAGTGATGCACCGATAAAGCCCAAGGCAATGAGATAAATTTTGCGCTGATCTGCAATACGAGTTGAACGTAGATTTAAGGCAAGAAGCGACATAATACCGCCTTCACCATTGTTATCTGCCTTCATAATGACTGAGACATATTTAAAGCTGATGGTGAGCATCATGCACCAGAAAATGAGCGACAAAATGCCCAGAACGGTTGCCTCAGTAATTGCAATATGAGCCGTAAGGAAGCATTGACGCAATGCATACAGAGGACTGGTTCCAATGTCACCAAACACCACCCCTAATGCTGCCAATGTTACCGCAGGAAGTGCGGCTTTTTTTGCAGTGCTTTGCATATTTTAGTCTTCATGCATTCGACAGAATTTTTCGGCAATCATATCACTGGCTAAAAACTTTTTCTTTAAATCAATTGTTTCAACTTGGCATCTGCTTTTTTTTTAGTTATCATCGCACGCCTTGGTGAAGTGTCCGAGTGGCTGAAGGAGCACGCCTGGAAAGTGTGTATACGTTAATAGCGTATCGAGGGTTCGAATCCCTCTTTCACCGCCAGAATTTAAAAAACCGAATCTCATGATTCGGTTTTTTTTCGCCTAAAACTTCGCTTTTGGCACGTATCTCGCTTCATTTTACTGTCATCAACATCATGTTAAGTTAATGAAAACAATACTTAAGGAGCTGAACAACCTAACAACGTTATTCAAATAGATGATTTTTGCACACCTATAAAATAGAGAACCTGCTATTCCGGAGATAATATGAATAACAGCGCCAACTATGTAAAACAAATTAAAAACGCAAAACGTGGTGGCTACACACCCACTATCGCTAAAGATGTGAATAAACACAAAATTCAAAAAGCGCTAAGATTAATTGAGCAATGGAGAAAATTAGCACAAGAGTTAAAACCTCAAATGCAATTTGATATGGCTTATACTCTTGAAGAGTGTGCACAAGACCTTGATCGTATTCTAAAAAACAAATAGCTGATCCTATAAAATTCTCTCAAGATGCCTGTACACGCTACGACGGGCATCACTATAAAATGAGGAGAAAAGAAGATCAAAAATAAAGCAAAAACAATTCATCCTGCTCAATTTTAATTAATCGATTAATTTTTGACTTGCGTTTTAGTGAAAAAACGCTATTATTCTCTCCACGTTGCCGGCATAGCTCAGTTGGTAGAGCAACTGACTTGTAATCAGTAGGTCCACAGTTCGAATCCGTGTGCCGGCACCATTTTATACTTAGCCTCGCTTTTTAGTGAGGCTTTGTTGTTTTTGATGATTTATTTTTTACTTGCACTCACTTGTACATATCGTACGATTCCCTCTTGATAAAGTTTCGCACACAACTTTGCTGTCATCTTAATTTTTGCCAAATCTAAAACGTGATACGAATGAGCTTGGATGTTCTTTTTAAAAATATCACTCTGAATATACGTTGCAAATCCTGCAAATACCTCGCGACTCAAATCTTGAATATGTATATCTCTAAAACCCGTTTGCACTAAGATTGATTGTGTTTCATCGAATGAGTGCAAATGGTTCAGTTGAACGTCAGCTGCTTTTAATAATAATTTAACTTTCAATTGCGCTAGAGGACTCAAAGTATAGAACTTTGAATTCAAAGCAAGATAATGAAATGCTAAGCGTCCTTTTGAATTCAAAATACCATCTACAGAACGAAGAAATAAATTCAAATTACTGTGATAAGCAGCATCGATGCAAATTGCCGCATCAAATTTAAATTCAAATGATCTAGATTCTAAATTTAAAAATGTTCCCTGCGAGATCCGATTGACATGAGGTAAAAACTTACGCGTATGATTTACATAATATTGTTGTAATTCAATTCCTTCCAAGTATTCGATTTGAAATTTTTCTTTCCATAAAATTAAGCTAGCACCTTGCCCACAACCTAAATCAATTAATTTATCTTTTGAATTTAAATCGATAGATTGAGCAAGGGTTATTGCGAGTAACTCGCAGGCTTGTGGATAATTCAGCTGGTCAGTTTGCCATAGACCTAAATTACTCCAAGCACAATTACGGTGATCCCCCAATAAAACTGCATTGATCGCGTATTTATGTTGAGGTGCTTTCATCCATGCTTGGAGCTTCTTCATTCAATCCCTTAATATCCTAACTCTGGTGCAACCTGTACCTTAGGCTTTAAACCTAAAAATGGTAACGGCGCATCAAGTAATTTTGCTATATCCATTGCTGAAGTCACCGCTGACTCCAAAATTGGTAATCCATCACATGACCAAGAGCCACAATAAAATACTTTACGACCTTGTTGTTGGTGACGAGCACTCAACTCATGCGTTAGTGGTAGAGTATGACGGTCTACAACAGCTCTAGTGAGTTTCACTTTATGTATTACTTTTTTAGGATCAATCTCAATTACTGGATTCCAAGTTTGAAAAACAGGAGATTTACCCACTAATGTTGGCTCAATCGAATTCAGCCAAACAGTGAAATGCTGTTTAGTAAATTTACGATCCATCATATAACTCAATACGCACCAATCTTTACGCTTCACAGGCATTACCACTGAATCAGTATGAATGACCAATTCACCATCAACAAACTTAAATTGTTTGAGAAGTGCAATATCATCCGCAAACTGTTCAGCATCTAAAAACTCATGAACTTTTGTTGTTGGTGTCGCGACAATCACGCGATCAAATAAGTCAGATTCACCTGCTTCATTTTCCACATAGACTAAATCACCCTGCTCTTGTACACGAGTAATAGGCTGCCCACTTCTTAAATCGATATCTTCCAGCAATTTATCAACGAAAGCTGGCGTCCCACCTTGAATTCGAAGAAGTGCATCTCCATCCGTCAGTTGGCGTAAGAAAATCAACAATGGTTTCGCTGGCCATTCACCAATGGTTTTGGCATCACATGTACAAATGGTAAATAGGACAGGCATGACTGCCCCATTCCAAAATACTTCTTCTATTTGGTTATATTTAACGAACTCATCTAAAGTGATATCTTGATTTTTAGATTTAAAAAACTGCTTCAATGCAGATCTAAGTTGTAACATCCCTTTCACTAAACGGATGCCATATTGCTTTAATCCTTTTCGATTGTTAATGATTGGAAAGTTGCCTATGCGTGAACGTGATGTTGTCAGCCAAGTTTCGATTTTATCTTCAAATAACCAGCTACATGACATATATGTACGTACTGGAAAAGTGTTGAGACCCAAATGTGTGGCAAGACTCAATGTATTTTTCCAGAGCATTGGATTCATGACACGTAATGGCGAATCAATAATCCCACCTTCATACTCAAGACTATAACTATCCATACCACGCCCTGGAAGCGCCTCGAAAACTGTGATCTGGTGACCAGCATCCTTGAGAATTCTCGCAGTTGCCAACCCTGCCATACCACTTCCAATCACTGCAATTTTCAAAATTATGATCCAAGCATTAAAAATTTTTTTAATTATGCGATAGAACACTTCGAAACTTGCTATTAAAAACTTCCAGATTTTATTTGTTTTTGATTAATTTTTAATCAAATAAATTTACGTAAAATTCTTGCTACACTATTTGTCATACGCTAAATATTTAATACACTTGTATTTTTTAAGAAATCAAAAAATATGTTTAAAAACAAAATAGATATTTTCACCAATAATTTAATTTTTTAGTTTACAGCTTAAAAAAAATGCATTATCATTGTTTTGAAAATGAGAACTACATCACATTAATAAGAAGCACAAATAAAATGTGATCTAGAAAATAAATATAAATTACAGCGTATAAGGACCTCTGTTGTGTGGGATAGAGGTCCTTTATTTTTTTAAAATGATGATCACAAAAAAAGCGGAAATGATATTTCCGCTTTTGTCGTTCCAATTAACGTGCAATTTCACCAAATTTACCATTATTGAAATCATGAAAAGCTTGAATGATTTCTTCTTTGGTGTTCATGACGAATGGTCCATGCCCTTGAATTGGCTCATTTAGTGGCTCACCTGTAAGCACTAAAAATTGTGTATCTTTATATGCTTGCAATTGAATTGCTGCCTCACCATCACGAGCAAACATCACAATTGAACTGTCTAGAACTTTTTGAGTCCCATTAATTACGAGTTCACCATTCAACACTACAACCAATACATTGTGATCTACAGGAACATGTATGAATGTTTCATACTCAGCTTTAAGCTGACCATCCCACACATTTATTGGAGTAAATGTTTCAGCAGGACCATAATGACCACCAAACTCACCCGCAATTACACGGATGTGACCAGCATCATCATCCATGGTAATTGTTGGAATATCATGAGATGTGATCGCTTGATAACGTGGTTGAGTCATTTTATCTTTGGCTGGTAGATTGACCCAAAGCTGTGCCATTTCAAGAATTCCACCTTTTTGAGCAAATTCAGGAGAATGAAACTCTTCGTGAACCAATCCAGCCCCAGCAGTCATCCATTGCACATCTCCTGCCTCGATAACACCACCACCACCACTGGAATCCTTATGTGCCAAACCACCTTGGTAGGCGATAGTCACTGTTTCAAATCCGCGATGAGGATGTGAACCAACACCTAACTGACGTGTCGTTGGCTCAAAGTGATGTGGTGCACCATAATCTAATAACAAAAAAGGACTAAGTGCTTGACCTAACCGATCATAAGAAAATAAGTTACGCACTGGCAGACCATCACCAACCCAATGTGTATGTTGGTTACGATAAACCCCAATTACTCTTTTCATCTTTTACTCCTATATTCGATAGGATGAACATGCGCTCATTTTAGACTTTGCACAGAAAATAAAAAGAGCTTTACTGCCACACAGATTCCTATTTTTATGATTATAATAATCTAAATTAATTCATATATGTGACTATTCACTGAAATTTGAAATTCATGATTACAATATTCCTATTAATAAGACTAATTATCCTAAAAATGGTCACAAATTTATCTCATTTTCAGTCTAATATAACTGGTGACTGAATACGAGTTCATTGATACGTATTCACACTTACTAACATCATAGAGGCTAATAATAATGGGCAAACCTTACGTTCGTTTAGATAAAGATAATGCAGTAGTGCTTTTAGTCGATCACCAAACAGGTCTTCTTTCTCTTGTACGTGATATCGATCCTGATAAGTTTAAAAACAATGTTTTAGCACTCGCAGCAGCAGCAAAATACTTTAACTTGCCGACAATTTTAACAACAAGTTTTGAAGATGGTCCTAATGGTCCACTCGTTCCAGAATTAGTTGAAATGTTCCCTGATGCTCCATATATCGCGCGTCCAGGTCAAATCAATGCTTGGGATAACGAAGATTTTGTAAATGCTGTTAAAGCGACAGGTAAAAAACAACTGATCATCGCTGGTGTTGTGACTGAAGTATGTGTTGCATTCCCTACACTTTCAGCTCTTGCTGAAGACTTTGATGTATTCGTGATTACTGATGCATCTGGTACATTCAACCAAATTACGCGCGATGCTGCATGGAACCGCATGTCTCAAGCAGGTGCTCAACTTATGACATGGTTTGGTGCTGCAGGTGAGTTACATCGTGACTGGCGTAATGATATCGAAGGTTTAGGTGCTTTATTCGGTGAGCATATTCCTGACTATAAAAACTTAATGGTTAGCTATGTAAAGAACACCACTAAAAAATAATATTTAATAAAAGCGACCTTTGGGTCGCTTTTTTTTACCATATTCAAAACCCAAGATGATTTCTTGAACGGCTTAGTTTAACCTATGCTTAAACTTTATCGGATCAGGCGTCGAGGTGAAAATTGCATTCATTTGATGACTATTACTATTTTTATTTGGTCGTTAAATACGGCGGTTTCAGTGCTGCTAGTGACGCGTCAAATATAACTAAATCAAAGCTTAGTCGACGTATTTTAGAACTCGAAGCAAAATTTAATGTCACACTCATTCAACGTTCTACTCGCCATTTCAAAGTAACGCCTTTAGGTCAAGAATTTTTTCAAGAATGTGAAAAAGTAATCAACCAAGTTGATTGCGCTCATAATGTTTTACTTAAACAGAAAAGTGAACCTCAGGGTCTAGTTAAAATTAGTTGCCCACCCGTAATGATGCGTTATCAAATTCGCTCTTTACTCAATGATTTTTTGAAGCGCTATCCAAAAGTTCAAGTCGAGATGGAATTAACCAGCCGACGCGTAGATGTATTGCACGATGATATTGACTTGGCGATCAGAACTAATTTTTCTGCCAATGAAGACTCCACCATCGTGGTTCGTGATGTCATCAAAACCACGCATTGTTTAGTGGCAACCCCTGAGCTTTTACAGGGTCGCGTTTTAGAATATCCAACTGAAATCAATGATTTTCCAACAATTGTTTTAGGAACTCAAAAAACACACTATCAATGGAATTTGCACCGAATTGAAGGGCATGATCTCATTGAAATTCCATTACAACCACGTATTAAAAGTAATGATTTGGCTGGTGTGTATTATTCAGTGATGGATGGATTAGGTATTGCAGATCTACCTTATCTTACAGTGCAAAAGGATTTGGCAGCAGGACGGCTTATACACATCTTACCTGACTGGTGCTCAAATATAGGGACTGTGCAACTCGTTTATGCATCACGTAAAGGACAACGACTCGTGATGGAAAAACTCATCGACCACTTGGTTGAAGGTTTACGACAAGCAGCACAAAATCAAGAAGGTTATGCCTCTTAATAAAAAACCAGCACATCGTGCTGGTTCTTTACTTTTCAACTTAATTTAGATCTTACCTACAAGATCGATTGATGGTGCAAGTGTAGCATCACCTTCTTTCCATTTCGCAGGACATACTTCGCCTGGGTGGGCATGAACATATTGAGCCGCTTTCACTTTGCGAAGAAGTTCTTGAGCATCACGACCAATACCACCTGCATTAATCTCTACAATTTGAATTTTTCCTTCAGGATCAATTACAAATGTACCACGATCTGCCAAACCTTCAGATTCAATCAATACATCAAAGTTTTTAGACAATGTCCACGTTGGGTCACCAATAAGTGGATACTGAATTTTACCAATCACATCTGAAGTATCATGCCAAGCTTTATGTGTGAAATGAGTATCTGTAGATACACCATAAATTTCTACACCTAACTTTTGGAATTCAGCATAGTTATCAGCAAGATCGCCTAATTCTGTTGGACATACAAATGTAAAATCTGCAGGATAGAAAAAGACAACAGACCATTTACCTTTAAAATCTTGCTCAGAAACTTCAATGAACTCACCATTTTGATAAGCAGTTGCATTGAATGGTTTGACTTCAGTATTGATTAAACTCATGTGTTTTCCTCTATTTCTTTGTGAGAGTGTTGCTTCGTTGAAATAGAGAATACAAAAGATGACTGGATTGGTAAAACCGAAAGTATTTATAAAAACAATCGAATTTCCAGATTTAAAAGTTAATATATTTCTTTAAGAGAATAAATTAAATATAAAACACTGATTTTTTTTTAAAACTTATTTAATTGGTTTCAAATTTTTGAAAATAATACTTTTCTTTTTTCATCCCAAAGAGAAAGATCATTCACTCTGTATGACCATAAACGATTCGAGTAATATCCATTGGGTTTAACCTCACACTATGAAAGCTCACTGTTCGAGGCTTACGATTCACCATCTTTCCCAAGATCATTAATCAAACGCTGATCTATTTCTATAATCATTATAAGAAACGATTGAAAATCTTGCTGCTCTAGCTCATTAAACTTCCTCTTCTGCACTCACCTGATGATAAGATCGATTAAAATAGACAAGACTTTCCTCTTGCGAGCTTTGTTGAATGGCTACAACTCGGCAAATAAAAATACTGTGTGTGCCCACTCGTTGAATTTGCTCAATCTCACAATCAAAACTGACTAAAGCGTCCTTTAAAACCGGGCAACCTGTTTTCAATTTACCCCATTGGGCTAATCCAAAACGTTGTTCTGCACTCAATTGACTCGATGCAAAAGCATTTGAAAGAGACTCATGTTGAGAACTGAGCACATTGACAGATAAAACTTTGTTCTCAATAAAATACTGATGAGATCGGGATGATTGATTCATACACACCAAAAGCGTAGCAGGTGAATCAGTAACGCTACATACAGCAGAAGCCGTGAAACCATGCTGTCCTGTTTCACCAGCTGTTGTAATAATATTGACTGCAGTGGTTAATAAAGACATTGCGTTTCTGTAGTCTGAAGCTTCAACCATTTTTCTCTTCTCAAATATAAATTGCTAAACTCGTGCGAACCTAGGATATAGGTGATTGCACAGATGATCCATCTTGAATGTAGAAAATAAACTCAGCTAAAGCACTAACTTCTTAGTTTAAGATCGCTGAACCCATACTTAAGGCTTCAAGTTTGTCACGTCCCACGTGACGAGACAGTGGTATCATTCCACAGTTGGTTGAAGGGTATAGCTTATCAGCATCGACAAATTGCAAAACTTTACGCAAAGTGTTCACCATTTCGTCAAGTGTTTCAATTTGATTGGTTGCCACATCGATTACACCGATCATGACTTTCTTTCACGAATCAGTTCAATAAGATCCATGGATATATGTGAGTTTTGCACTCTAAAGAAATGATGCCCCAACTTAGATTTTTGTAGTATCGGGAGTGACGTTTCAAAAGGAAACCGTTCATTACTCAAAGTTTGTTTCCCATTTTTATTATCTTTCATAGAATTACTTTTACAAATATGTATGGCGGTTTCACATTTCAAATTTTCAAGCGCTAGCTCAAGAATAGCAATTCTCTAGACAAATCAAAATTAGCTTTGTATCAAATTACTCAAGGCCATAAATAGAAACCAATCAAGTAGCGATCTAACGTCGCTCGAATTACGAGTCTAAAAGCTCTATGATGAACTGTGCTCAGATTATTCACGGTATATTTACTTAAGACCAATCAAAATAATTCGATCAATAAACCTATCATGACTACCTAAAAAAAAAGAGCCTAGATAGTGAATCTAGGCTTCTCTTATTTTTATGCTGGGATACTTGCTACTATATCCTCTCGAGACCAGAGTCTGTGATTTTGTATCGCTTTCTTAAATTTATCTTGATGATCTTTAAAGGTTTTACTACTAAAAATAGCATCATCTTGTTCGATACCAAAGTATTCGAGAAGGTTTTCTTTATCTCCAAGCAAATAAATTGGTTTAAGATGTTTAAACGTTTCAAGAACATAGTGTTTTGCAACTCCATCAGCCTTAAATGCTTCTAGATTATCGCCATCAATAACAACAATTGCGTCATATGTAACTGACGGCTCACCATTTTGTCGACCATCTACTGCTATTTCTTTTCCATCTTTAGATTTAACTGGAGCTGCACTTGGAGCTAAAACTTCTGCAACCGCATTTTCACTTTCAGCCCATGCTTTCACGGCATCTACAGAAGTTGCATTTGCACCATTATGCACAAGTACTGCAATTTTACGTTGTTTAATATCTGATGCTGGGAAAGCCTCAATGCTAAGTTTTTCTGAAATTTTAACTTTACTCTGTTTTTTAATCGCTGGCTTATCAGACAGTTTTAAACCTAACTCATTTGCAACGTATGTCGCGAGATCCTTATCGATATTTACTAGAATTCGATCAACCACGCGTTGACGAATTTCTTCATCTTGAACTTTAGAGAGTTCAAATGCATAAGCATCTTTAATATGCTGTTGTTCATGCTTCTTCAAACTCATATAGTGAAGTGTCGCTTGTGAGAAATGATCTGCAAAGCTTTCAGGTCGAATACGTAATTTACTTGCTTCCACATGTTCAGGATAAGAACTAAATCCCCCTTCTTGCTGCCCAATTTCTCGTGGCCAATTATCATCCACTGAATTTGGTTCATAATTTGCTTTTCCCTTGTAAACTTCATGGTTAGCAAATCCACCACGTCTATTGGTATGAAAAGGGCATACAGGTTTATTAATTGGAATTTGGTTAAAGTTAGCTGTACCTAAACGATGTAGATGGGTGTCTGTATAGCTAAATAATCTTCCTTGAAGTAAAGGATCATTACTAAAATCTATACCAGATACAATATTCGCTGGGCTAAAAGCAACTTGCTCCGTTTCGGCAAAGAAATCATCTGTATTACGGTTCAATATAAATTTGCCTAATGGAGTTACAGGTACTAATTCCTCTGGTACAAGCTTAGTTGGATCTAAAACATCAAAATCCCATTCAGAAGCTTCTTCTTCCGTGAAAATTTGAGCTCCTAGCTCCCATTCAGGATAATTTCCATTTTCGATTGCATCCCATAGATCTCGTCGATGGAAATCAGGATCTTTGCCATTCAGTTTTAATGCTTCGTCCCATACGACTTGAGCAACCCCTTGCTTTGGAGTCCAATGAAATTTGACTAAATGAGCTTTGCCTTGCGCATTGATAAGTCTGAATGTATGTACACCGAAACCTTGGATAGAACGCAAATTACGAGGAATAGCACGATCTGACATCACCCAAGTTGTCATATGTGCTGTTTCGGTATTTAAAGAAATGAAATCCCAGAAGGTATCATGTGCTGATTGTCCAGTCGGGACTTCATTCGGATCTTCTGGCTTGACAGCATGGACAAAATCAGGAAATTTAATAGCATCTTGTATAAAGAAAACAGGAATATTGTTTCCTACTAAGTCATAATTTCCTTCTTGCGTATAAAACTTAATAGAAAAACCTCGAACATCACGAACAACATCTGCTGAGCCTCGTCCACCTTGAACTGTAGATATCCGCGCAAAAATAGGGGTAGGATTGCTGGTATCAGTCAGAAATTTGGCTTTAGTCCATTTTTCATTGCCTTTATAAGGTTCAAAATATCCATGAGCACCAAATCCTCGAGCATGGACAACACGTTCTGGTATACGCTCACGATCAAAGTGAATTAGTTTGTCGCGCAATAGAAAATCTTCTAACAGTGTAGGACCACGCTCCCCTACTTTAAGACTATTCTGATTATCAACTACAGGAACCCCTAGTGAAGTCGTAAGTGTTTTACCTTTAGGGTCGACATAGCTATCCTGTTCAAACTGTTGAATTTTTGCATTGATACTGATCTTCTTCTTACTCATGTTATTTTCCTTATACATAGTTGTTAAGATAATAAGTTGTGCTTTATAAATTGAACTTACACAGGTCACTATTTGTACAGTAATTTATCTTAGTATGTTAAAAAGATATTCTCATTATAGTTTTACTTAAAAATAACAATGTTAAAAAATGAGTTATCCAACTTTTATTCACATAATTTTCGGATATTTTTTATAAAATCATCATTGGTATGTATGGGGTAAATCTTAATCGTGATCTATATAATTCTGTTACTAGTATTATGATTCTATTTCCATAAAAGTCTAATTTTTCGCATTAGACTTTTATGAAAAATATTTTTAAATCATAATCTTATATAGATTATTAAATCCCAAGAAAAAAGATCGGCCATCTAAGTTTATTTCAAATACTTCACCTGATTCGACTTCAACTTGTTTAGAAACTTCTACAAGAATTTGCCCTCTCATCGTATTTTGAACTTTATGAAATGGGATAATGTTAATTCGAATGGTTTCACCATTCACTGCTTTTGCTGTAGTCCAGCCATTAGAGATATTCATTTTCACTTACTCATTCATGAGCTCATGTAAAATTAAAAATAATATTAAATATTTAAATCGAGAGTATGGATTCTGATATCGAAGAGGCTCAAGCCTATAATTCAAATTACAATTTTACATTAGCATGTATTTAATTATAAAAAGCCCACAATGAGATTGTGGACTTCCAAGATCGGCATGGTGCGAGTTCATGCTCTGCGTTAACTGTTTAGACATCATAGATATTAAAATCTATAAATTGAGAATACGCAATTCTAAGTTCTATCTAAACACTTCCGTTTCGCTTACGGATTCGATCAACAACGATTATACCATAAAAAATACTTTATGGTTTAATTTTAATATTTAAATGAGCTGGTAAATTTTACCAGTATTTAAACTATGAAAATTTAAATCAAAACTAGGTCTTATATTTTCATTATCAACAGTGATAAATTTAATATTTATTTGAGATAAGTTCGAAGCATGCTGCGAAGTATTAAATGTACCTATCACTGCATATTTAACTTCAAACTGATCTTTCACCTCAATTAATGAGGTGTTCATGAAATAGCTACAATATCACTTGCTTGTAAGCCACGCTGACCTTGTTGTACAACAAATTGAACTCGCTGTCCTTCGACTAGATTCTTGAAACCATTTGCTCGAATTTCACTAAAATGAGCAAATACATCTTGACCATTATCTACAGCGATAAATCCGAAACCCTTAGTTTCGTTGAACCACTTAACTGTACCAGTTGTTAAATTAGACATCATTTATTTCCTATATTATGTAATGAATAATTAGAAAATAATTTTGAAGATAGACTTTTAATAGAATGAAAGATGTAATTAATATCAGATCAAAATAAAATTAGTAAACAATAAAATTATAATTCTAGAAAACCAATATAACACATATTTAATTGATTTATTGATTTAATTTTCTTTAATAAAAAAACCTAACTACAGATCGACCGCAATTAGGTTGTAAACTTTTAAATTAGTTTTTAATTGGTAGCGGGAGCTGGATTTGAACCAACGACCTTCGGGTTATGAGCCCGACGAGCTACCAGACTGCTCCATCCCGCATCAACAAGTGCATTTGTACGCTAATTTGAGATATATAGCAATCTAAATAATTTATTTTTATCAAAAACTATAAAATCATTATCGTTACTAGATAAATTATTCAGATAATTCTGTTTTAAATTTTTGATGTAAAGACCTATACAAATTGAGTTTAAATTTTTCATTATTTAGTAATAATGTCGACTCTTCAGCCCAAGTAGCCTTTCCCACATCTAAACCAGAATGATTCAATGCCCAATCAGATATATACCCATAGATAAAAGAGTTATCAGCAAAGACCCATTTTACGATCTTATTTTGTTCATTCAGAAACACCTTATATGTAGGTAATGAACCAAAAAAACTAAATTTAGTGTATATATATTTGTAATGTTCGTTCATAGAATTATTTAAAAAAAAAAGATGAACCATAATAGCAGTTTTATGTGTTTTAACTCATAAAAAAAACATCGCTTGTAAAATCAATTCGAGGTTGATTTTAAAATACGGATTCACTTTTTTCATAAAAAAATTAATGATCACATGAAGGTCTTCTCGATCACTTTTTCAAGAATAATTTTAGAATTAATGTTGGCTATACCTTTAATTTTGTTTAACTTATTAATAATAAACTGGGAAAACCCATTTAAATCTTTGGTGGCCACAAAGAGAACGTAATTCGAATCCCCTGTAATGATAAAAGCATTGATCACTTCATCAAAATTACGAATCTGGCTCAGAAAATGCTGATGATCTGATTCGGTCAGCTGATTGAGTTTAATTTCGACAATCGCCTCAACCTGAATACCCAATTTTTCATAATTAATTTTTGCTTGGTATTTTTCGATGACTCCATTGTTTTCTAAAATTTTGACACGTCGATGGCATGCTGAAGCAGAAAGATTCACTAAATCTGCCAATTCCTGATGACTTAGTCGTGCATTTTGTTGTAATAGTCTTAAAATTTTATGATCAATGAGGTCTAAATTCATTCCTAAATATCATCCTGATTTTTTATATTTAATTCGAATACTATCCAGTTTTCATGCAATTTCAAGCATAATTATCGGATAAATACTAAAAATTACCGTGATAAAATCGAATGAAATAACACGGACCGAGTTAGGATAAAAATGATTACCTTAGATCAATGCAAAGCATGGGATGCTGAAGACGAACTGAAACATTTAAAAAATGAATTTGCTTTACCTGAGAATACTATCTATCTAGATGGAAATTCCCTTGGTGCACGCCCTAAATCTGCTTTAACACGTGCTCAAGAAGTGGTGAGCCAAGAGTGGGGGGAAGATCTCATCAATAGCTGGAACAAAGCGGATTGGTGGGGATTATCGACTCGGTTAGGTGATAAGGTGGCTCAGCTCATTGGGGCAAATCCAGGCGAAACGGTGATCTCTGATTCAACCACACTCAACTTATTTAAAGCACTCTCTGCTGCTGTCAAAATCCAAGCTGAAATCGCTCCTGAACGTAAAGTGATTATTGCGGAAAAGGACGTCTTCCCGACTGACCTCTATATTATTGAAGGTTATATTGACCTTGTTCAAAAAGGCTACCAACTGGTTTTAATCGAACATCCTGATGAATTAGAAACCACTCTGAAAGCCCATCAAACGGCAGTTGTGGTGTTGTCACATATCAATTACCGCTCAGGATATTTCTATGACATGGAACAGGTCAACCAAACGATTCATCAATATAACGCTTTGGTCATCTGGGATTTATGTCACTCTGCAGGTGCTGTGCCAATCGATTTAAACAAGACCCAAAGTGATTTTGCCGTAAGTTGCACATATAAATACCTTAATGGTGGACCAGGTTCTCCTGCTCTCATCTGGGTAAATGCAAAACACCAAAATAAATTTTGGCAACCTCTTTCAGGATGGTGGGGTCATCAACGTCCTTTCGATATGGCTGATCACTACGAGCCAGCTCAAGGCATTCGTCGTTTTTTATGTGGCACACAAAGTATTTTGTCCATGAGTTTGATCGAATGTGGTTTAGATGTGTTCTTAAAAACTGACATGCAAAAGATCCGAGAAAAATCTCTAAATTTAACGGATCTCTTTATTCAATTGGTTGAACAGGAATGTGCTGAATTTGGTTTTGAGTTAATTACACCAATCGATCATTTACAGCGCGGTAGTCATGTGAGTTATTGCCATGAACACGGTTATGCCATTGTCCAAGCGCTTGTTGCACGTGGTGTGATTGGAGATTACCGAGAGCCAGCCGTGCTCAGATTTGGGGTCACACCTTTGTACCTAAGCCATGAAGACATATGGCATGCTGTTCAACATCTTAAACAAGTGATGCTGAATGAAGAATGGAAAAATGAAAAATATTCGGTGCGAGGTCAAGTAACTTAATTCAGTTACTCACTTTATATCACCATGGCCAGGAGGGCTTATGAGTAACTTCGATAAAATTCAAACACGCGAAGCAGGATTACATAAAAAATTAACCGCTAAACAAATGGGCATGATTGCAATAGGCGGTGCCATTGGCACTGGTCTATTCATGGGTAGTAAATTTGCCATTAGTTTTGCAGGACCTGCTGTCATTCTAAGCTATGCGATCGGCGGATTAATTGCTTTTGCACTAATGGCTTGCTTGGCAGAAATGACTGTACAACACCCCACTTCAGGCTCGTTTGGTGCTTACGCTGAACATTATATAAATCCACTTTCTGGTTTCTTAGTTCGTTATAGCTACTGGGCATGTATCGTGTTGGCTGTAGGCACAGAAATTACCGCCGTGGCTGACTATATGAAACTTTGGTTTCCTCATGTCGGTTCAGGTATTTGGATCGTGTTTTTTTCAACCGTACTTCTCGCAGTAAATGCTTATAGTGTCAAAGCATTTGGCTTAGTTGAATATTGGTTTTCGACGATCAAAGTGTTTGCCATCATTGTGTTTATTCTGTTGGCAATAGGTATTTTGACGCAAGATCCAAATCCTCATCAAGCGCTAACTCACAATCTCACTGCACATGATGGCTTTATGCCAAATGGATTTAAAGGTGTTTGGATTGGTGTCATTATTTCTATTTTTAGTTATCTCAGTATCGAAATGATCGCGGTTGCTGCAGGTGAAGCCAATGATCCTGAAAAAGCAGTTAAATACGCTTTCAAAAGCACTGCGATTCGCTTATTTCTATTTTATTTACTATCGCTGAGTTTAATTGTCACTCTCGTTCCATGGACTCAATTGATAGCACCAGGTGCAACCAGTCCTTTCGTGTCTGTTATGCAAATTGTCGGCATTCCTTTTGCTGATCATATTTTAAACTTCATTGTGATTGTGGCAGCACTGTCCGCAATGAACAGCATGTTATATATCTCAACGCGTATGTTATTCAGTTTGTCACGTTCAGGAGATGCACCGAAACTGTTTGGTAAAATTCGTAAAAATGGGGTGCCCATCAATGCCTTGCTACTTTCGGCAACAGGTATTGCCGTGGCGAGTATTGTATATAGCATTAATCCCGAATCAGCATTTCCAATCATGATTGCACTGTCCATGTTTGGAGCTTTATTTACTTGGGGGGCGATCTTTGCCACACACTACTTCTTCAGAAAGAACTTGGCAAAAAATAATATCCACCTCAAATACAGCATTCCTGGTAGTCGTTATATTTCCTTTATTGGTTTGTTTGCCATTCTTGCAATCACGCTTACCACATGGTTTACACAAGAATTTAAATCAACTCTCCAGTTTGGCGTGCCTTTTATCGTGATGTTAATCATTTTCTATCAAATGAAGAAATCATCCTTAAAGCATCAATTAACTGAAAATGAACAAGCCTAGTAAAGGAGCTGCAAATCATGCTCTATGACAACTCGCAAACTGTGACGGATGAAAATCAGATCTTGTCTGATTTTCAAAAAATGAGCCAAGCGACTTATATGCAACACCATCATATTGCCGATTTACAGTACGACTTTCAGCGAAGATCTACACTGGATTTTTTCCCCACACCTGTTGCCACCAATACTACTGTTATTTTTATACATGGTGGTTATTGGCAATGGTGTGAAAAAAGGGATTTTGCCTTTGTTGCTGAATTTGTTTTAAAGCAAAATGCTCAATGTGTGTTGGTTGAATATGATTTAGCGCCTCAAAGTAGTTTAAATCTGATTAATCTACAAATTCGCAAAGCGCTCGATTATATCCACAAACAAACTTGGATCAGCTCCAATGTCATTGTGGTTGGGCATTCTGCCGGTGCCCATTTGGCTGCTTTAAATTTAGATCACCCCCTGATTGGGTCAGCGGTATTACTCAGTGGTATCTATGACCTAAAACCGATTCAAGAAACGCATTTAAACAAGGCGCTAAATTTATCTGAGCTAGACATTAAAAACTTAAGTCCAGTTGAACATTCTACACACTTTGCGAAGCCCTGTACGATTGCGTATGGACTCGATGAGTTACCAGAACTGAAATGGCAGAGCCAAAAATATTATCAAATTCGACAGCAACTAGAGCCTGAATTCACGCATCTCTTGAGTTTTGTAGACACTAACCACTACTCCATTTTGGAACGATATTTTCAATCGACAAAGACCACCTAATTTCTACTCAGCTTTAATCAGCAGAATCACCAGCTTAATTTATATTTAGTCACACGGATGTTACTATGTCAAAACCATGCTTTTACAAGCTATTGCTTTCCTGCACCTTTATTTTTTCAAATCTTACATTTGCCGAGATAACACTCATTGATGAACAGCAAATTGTGAGTGAATCCGATCGTTTAAAACTCACCACGTCTGGTAGTATTCGCCTACAAGCCTTAAATTTCGATCATTACGATCAATCTAACGAAAATCAGAAATATCGCAGAGATGGCTATAGCTCAAATAGCCGTATTTATGCCAATGCTGATTATGCATGGAATGAACGTTTGCATTTAATTGCAGGCTATCAAAACTATATCAATCTTCCCAAGATGCTGGATTGGGACGGTCATTACCGTTCCTCTGATGAAAACATCACCACCGAACAGGCGTATATTGGTCTGCGAGATTCAGAATACGGTACCGTTAAATTTGGAAAAATCTATAGTATTTATTACGACATTGTAGGTGCCAAAACTGACCTATGGAATTACTCAACCTTGGCTCAGCCCCAAACGTGGAGCCCTGTCGCTTATACAGATGGTACGCAAGCAGCTCATAAAACTTTACGTTATGAGTTCAAAATGGATAAAGCAAACTTATATGCCAGCTATTTGTTCAAGGATAGTACGACGGTCGCAGATACGGATGTGCAATATCAACGTAAAAATGGTGCCGAATTGGCAGTTGATGTGCATTTAAATAAAAATTTAAGTTGGGCGACCTCATGGAAGTACAACGATGCTAGTCTGAATAATCAACAAGATAAACATGATTTAAAGCAAGAAATTTGGGCAAGTTCATTATTTTATTTTGATGGAAAATGGATGCTTAGCTTTGGCGCTGGTTGGTATAAAAATCTAGTTCCAAATTTTGATGCTTACAGTGAATCGAGCGATTTTCAACTTCAATCATTGCTGAATACTGAGGCTTATGGCGTTGAATTTTATGCGGGACAGCACTTCAAGATTGAAGAATACGGTATCAAATTCATTCAGCCCTATATCATGGGAAATCAACTTGAATATACCAGTGGCTCAGAGTTTAAACGCCGTGATCTCGGTGTTGGTATAGCAGCTAGATTTAACCATGGTTTTGGATTTGATTATGAACGTTTATATACACATGATACGTTCCAAACCCCAGATATGCATTTATTCCGTTTACGTTATGAATGGTAAATTCTAATTTTAGGTTAACTATCCTTCAAAGCCTTGTTATTTAAAAAGGCTTTGAAGGATCACTCATGGATTCGCATCAAATCTCAATAAGTTGTAGCGTTATACAAAGTCTTTTATAAATTTTATTTAATGCATAACATTTCAATTAGCTTAATATTTTTAGGAAGTTGCATTGACATGGGTTCAAAATAAATCGTACCGAATGAGTTATTATCATCTGCGGCTTTACCTTGCGGCGTAAAACGCTGGCTTTTGACATAGGCTCTGGCTTTATTTTGACAATCAATTTGATGAACGGCTTGTATGTAGCCCTTGGGTTTGATGTTTAATGAGGGTACGCCATGCTCATAAACATATTTATAATAAATTTCAAAAATATGCGAGGCTTGATCGAGTGATTTAATGGTCGTTTTATCAATATAAGACCAGCCCCCATCATCCCGATCAAACATGGTCCATTGTGGTGATTGTGCTAAGCTCATGCTGCTACACAGCACACAAGTTAAAAATATAATCCCGTGTTTCATTCAACTATCCCTAATTCAACTATGAACAAACGTTTTACTATATCACCATAAAAACAAAAAACCCTTTGTTATACAAAGGGTTTTTAACTATTTAATTCATTGTTAAATAATAAAAAACATTAAAATTTAACAAAAACTACTCTCAGGTATGTGTCAAAATGGAAATCCATATATATAAAAATATAAACAATATAATTCAAATATTTATAATATATTTAAATATTTTTGTAAAGTTAATTATCATTTAATGAATCTTGATTCCATCTTCTTAGCTCCTTCTAACTTTTATCTTTACAAAAGTAACTTAAGTGAAAATATCTAAAATTATCTAAATTTATCTTTTTTATATCCAAAAATGTGTTCTGTATAACCCCTATTATTTTGATTACTAGATAACCACTTTGAAAGGAGAAAATAGAATGTCTAGAACACCGAATGATGATCGTTCAGATAGCATGAATCCAAATAATGATGCCTATTGGGATTCTCTAGATAACCATTCAGATCAATTAAATCCAAACAATGATCGCTACCAAGGATAAAGCATTATGCAAATAGGAGATTTCGATCTCCTATTTGTTTTAGGGACAGCTATGTATTACTCAAAAGATAAGGACATCAATGCATATGTAAAGCGACTGCTGAAACATAAGAGCTTTCGTATCATTAGCGGTAAAAAACACGATCAACTGTGTATATTCGAACAGCGGAAGTTAGCTATACCTTCCACTCCGAGTAAACAGAGAAGCTATATTGAATTTAAAAAAACTATTAAGCGCATTCTAAGAGAACTAGGAATAGTAAATTATGAAGCAATACTGTGATGATCCATTCTTAGATAAGCTATTACATAAAACTAAGAGACATAAAAAAGGGAGTTAATACTCTCTTTTTTAAATTATTAATAGACGAAAGGGCAGCAAAACTTTCGTTGGCTACCCTTTCTTACCCACCCCTACCCCTTAATTCATAGACTTAGTTTTCGGGACTTTCGTTTCCTATTCTGTTACCAGAATCTAAATCTATGCCAAAATGGATTTTACCATCGCGTTACAGGAGCGAACTGGCTGACCTGTAAGGCTCGGGCGGTAAAATCAAGTGAATCAATTACGATTCGTTGTAAGGCTTTAGGCGCCTACAGCCTTGAGGTTTACTTTAAATTACCAAGTTGCAGGAAGTACTTCAACCTCTTTTACTTGATAACCATTCATGACTAGCGAATTTAATAATAGATAATCAATCGTAAAATAATTTACTAAGTATTCTTCATTTACTAAAGATTCATCACGATAATTACGTACAAATTGAATCAACTCATTCATATCTAAAACCTCTGTAATTTCAGATAAAAAATTTGCATTCACATCATGATGGGCTGGATGATTCTTATTAGGTGTAAAAGTAATTAATCGCTGAATTACACATCTAAACTTGTTATCACCTTGGTCATGAATAGAGAGAATAGCTTGTGCATCTTTTCGCTTTATTCTGCCTTGATAGTCTCGTTGAGGATTTATAAATTTTTCACGTAAGATTACCTTACCCTCAACTAGAACAAACTTGATGGGAAAAGGGTTTTCAATACCATTTTCTTCTTCGAGTTTCATCTCTTGCTCTGACTTACCAACTTGATAAAGTTGAGATGTAACTTTTCTAAGTTGATGACCATATAAATCAAGAAGAGGTTTTACTTGATCTTCATAAGCCAATTTGCCTCCATTCTTCCAATCACTTACTTGTGATTGACTACTCAACCGACACATCTTTTGTATGCCAATTTGGGTATGCCCATTATTCAAAGCAATCTTGATTAACTGCTTTGTTAATTTGAACTTTTTACGAGGAGCTTTAGGTTTTTGCTGTAATTGTTCACTCATTGTGACAACCGAATCTAATTTAATCAATAAGTTAAATATAAGCGAAAAGTGATCTTAAACAAGTGATAGAACTAAGATAATTCTAGATAAATTCAGATACTTCCAATCAAAAAAACACTCTCTATTTAACGCAGTGAACAGCATAGGCTTTGTAGAAGTAATTGATTACCAGTTGGATCAACTCACTTTCATACATCATTCATTAAAATCTCAATTCTTTCATTAATATAAGCTATATTTAAAAAGTTCCCTACAGCATACTGACCAAGAAAATTAAAGAATACTTTGAATAAATATTCTGAAAACCATATTGAGTCAATTACTTCAACAATCAATTTAGCTAGACGATCTTCTCTAAATTCTCCATCAATGCTTTGCATACATTTATTGAGGCAGGCAAAAATTAGGTTGTTTAATGAATTTACATTTATCAAATTATTTTTACTTAAATATTTGACAAGTGTTAGTTTTAAAATACTTGATAAAACAATCAAGGCTTGTTCACGATTATTAAAACTTAATGGCGTTTCATTTAATAAATTCTTTAACAGAACCCAGTCATCTGAATCAGTTGATCTTGCAAGCTCAATCAAGTCACTGTAACTATAAACCGTAAAAAGCCCAAAGTTCGACCATTGAACTATAGAAGTTTTGCGACCATCAAAATCTAAATAATTTCCTAGAAAACTTAAAAAATCATGTAGCTTTACAACTTTCACATCATTTTGCTTAACAAATAATGTTCTTAATGTCGAATCTAAACATAACCAAGGAATATCATTTGCAATTGAAAGTCTTAAAGTAGATAAAACTGAAGGGCTCAAAATATCTCTTATTTCATTGGCAAAATCAGGCAAATCAATAATATTTGGAGAAATTACTCTAGAATGACTAAGTAGATAGTTTAGTTGATCAATAAAAGATGCGTAACTAGTTGAAATAGTATTCGCATCTGTTTTTATTAAGGATCCTTCTGAAAAAGCTATAGATAAAAATTGCTCATCAGTAACCTTATTTATCCATGAAGAAATAACATCAAAAGTTTCCTTGGTAAGAAAAACTTTAATTCCTGCTTTGATTAGTGCTTTATGGTTATCATTGAAACATAAATAAGTGAACGAATAGGCATCTAATACAAGTGCATCACAAGCTACTGTATTACCAATAGGATTAGATAAACAGAAATTGGCTTTCTTATTCTGCAATATTTTTAAAACAGTCTCAAACTCATCATTATTTTTAAATAAGCTACCTTTTATATACATTGATAGATCAGGATTAGAAATCAACTCTTCTGTAGTATCATCTACAGAAAAGCGTTTTAAAATTTCTTTCATATCCTCTACAACAAAGCTATCCCTAACCTTAAATGGATAAAAAGTAAAATCTGAAGAATTATGTCTATTATCATTCGTTATTTGTAATGCTATCTGGAAAATAGTTACATAAATTGGTTGTTTCTCAATTAATTTTATCTTTTGATAATTTACAATACGTTCCTCATCAATATCCATTTCAAGCAAAGAAATACCTAAATTACAATTGGCATTAACAAAATGTGAGCAATCAAAAAAGTCATCGGAAACAATCAGTTTTTGCTTTCGTTCACCTTCATCTTCATAAATTACACCCGCATGAATATTTTCATATACTAAATCACTTACAAGCTCTTTTTTATTAGTAATTAGGGAAAAATGTATATTACACAAATAAGGAGCAACAAAATTAGGCTCCATCAAAAACAATTTCGTTATTAACTTTTCTGCATAAACAGAATCGATTTCTGTGTAAACCAAATATATAAATCTAAAAATATTTTTAGCTCTTGGTGTTAAAATTTTTTTAGGAATATCATCTAGTATTTTTCTTGTTTGATCAACACTTTCATGTTTTAAGCTTAAAAGTAAATAATCCAACCAAATATTTAAACTGTCCTTATAATAACCAACAATTGCAATATAATCATTTTTTGAATTTTCATAATCACCTATAACACCATAATATCTTGCTCTTAATATTAAAAAATCAGAACTAATACTATCAGAATCAATATTTTGTATATGAGACTTTAAAGTGTCATATTTTTCTAAATTCATTAGAGAATAAAGATAATACAAATAAACTCTGGATTGAGAAGAATTTTTAGAAACAACTTTTTCCAATAATCTATTCGTATTTAAAAATTGCTGTTTTTTAAATACGAATAAATTCTCACAAAGAGTAATTATATAGAATGGGTGTATGCTTCTAAATTTCCTTTCTTTATAATCTAAAAACTTAGAAAATTCTTCTTCAAACTCATTAACATTTTTTTTATCTTTAAAAACAAAGGATTTTAAAACCAAAGTTAATAAATCTTTATCAAATTTATTCTCATCTTCAACTTCCCCACATTGAGAAATCCATTTTATTAAGACCTTAAAATTAGTTTTATTTAAAGCTACTGCATTTAGACAAAGAATAGCCTCTTCCAACTTTAAGGGTTTTAAATCATTTATTTTACTCAATACATCCTGATTAATTTCTACATTTTTTTCTGAGTAATTTTCTAGAGCATCAGCAACTTCACTACTTATTGGCCTAATAACATTAATGAATTTTAAAGCCACATCCAAAATTTTACAGATTGAAAAATTTGATTTAATAACAAGGTTAATTAATAGTCTCAGTGCATTCTGACTAATCTCACTCTCATCTTTAATTAATTCAAGAAATGAAAAAGCAATTGAAAAAAATTCTTCAACAATGTTCTCTTCTAAATATTCTAATGGTCTATCCAGCTTATCCAATAGCTTGTCATATAAAATTACCAACTTAAGAATTTTTAAATTTTTATCATCATCTTTAATTTTTTCTAATACTATTAGAGCCTCCTCTTTCTTTTCTACTCTAGCTAATCCTCTAGCCAAAAATAATAGTCCTAGTTCATCCAAAACTAGTGTTTTTTTAGAAAATGTTTCTTTTAACTCGTCTTCATCAGCGAAATAACGAAGCTTGATGTTCTCTAAATAAACAGACCGATCTTCTGAAAAATTATTATATATCTCTAATGCTTCACTTTCAGAAGTTAAATAAGTCATTTCTACCAAAATTGATTTATAAAGATCTAAGAAATCTGGCGAACCTAAACGTATTGCCCTTTTTATAGTATTTAAATCACCTTCAATACTTAGACTTCTTTTGGAGTTTAGGTAGATAGTCAATACTTCCAAAAGTTCGACAACACCTGCTGATTTTGAAGGTATATGAATATTTGATTCTAGCTTGCTTCCCGCCTTATCAAATGATCCTATATTAATTAAATAATATAAGTTATAAGCAACTTTGACAAAATCAACCGCCTGCATGGACTGATTGATAATCTTATCACCTAATATATTATCACCCGATCCATTATGTGTTTGTGTGATAGATTCTGTCATAGTAGCCCCTAGATTCTAACTATTTGTCTGATTTATAAGTTACATGTTTATCACCTGCAACATTGTCACCTGATCCTGAATGAATCTGGGTAACCTGCGTTAAAGACTGATCAATTTTTATTGCCTTTAATAAAGACATTAAGTCCTGATTTTGCTCAATTCTTCTTGCTATTCCTATCTCATTAAGCTCATCAATATTATCGATTTGGTTAATTTCATCTACTACCTTTTGTGCAGTAGTATCATCAATCAACCAACCTTTTACTTTCGTCTTAAAATTGTCTAACGTTAGTTTTGAAGCTGTTTTAACAATGTCATATACAACTCCTGACAGAATCGTAGCTGTCAAAAATGCTTCCATATTTCTTTTCCTTTTTTATTAAGCTTATGAGTTATCTTTAATATGGTTTTTTATTTTTTTTTCAAGCTATTAAGGAAGTAAATTTTTAGGTGTAACATCTAAAGCTTTTGCCAACTCATAAATTTTCTCTAAAGTAATATTTACTTCTCCTCTTTCAATACGTCCCATATAACTACGATCTATGTTACATAGTAACGCAAGCCTTTCTTGAGATAGCTTTTTTAGTTTTCTCTGTTCTCGAACCTTCAAACCAAAAGAAACTGTAAGTTCTGACATATTTTGAATCAACTGCTCAAAAAACAGAACTATCACTATTTGAGGACTATATATCCACGGTTTATAATCCTCTTTTATTGTAAATTTGAAGCGTATTTCACCATGCAACTTATTAAAATGCCTTTATTCGAGGTACTTCTCCCTGTCATCGAATCAAATTCAATTAATGACTGGACTGCTAATGATTTTTGGAAGCAAATGAAATTGTCTAAAAAAGAACGTCATCGCTTTAATCGTCAACGTATGTACCGGATATTACGCAAACTTGTTGAATTAGGTTTTTTAGAGAAAGAGTTAAACCAGCACAATCCTAGATTTTCTCGTTTTAAAGAAACATCTAAAACCAATGAAATCAGATTCTTAAATAAAGAAGAATCTGATGTTTCTAAGATCAAATTAGAAGAATCAAAAGTCAGTTCTGAAATTATGTTTTTAGAAAAACAAATTGATAAATACAGAAAACTAGAACTAAGTTTTCCGAATATCGTAAACAAAATATGTGATGCGAAAAAGGTATGCTCATCCCAACTTCTTGAGTTAAAAGCGTATCGCTCTGCTCTTCAGAGCGTTATCGCATCTTAGATAAATATCAAATTCGTCCCGAGAAGGGGATTTCTTTATCAAATTCTTTCAGAGTCTTTTCAGTAGTTGTATGACTTGGTAAGGCTGTTTCAGGATGAACAGGCTTATCAACATCACTCACTTGAATACCTTTTTGACGAATATGATAGGCAATTTGCTGCCATCTCTTTTTCCATTTCAATTCCTTCTCTTGGAAAAAACTAATTTGTATTTTTAATGATTCTATTTCTGTTTTTAACTCATCAACAGTTTTATCTAAGACTTCTTTTGAAGTGACCTCACCGTTGGATAAAGACTGTTTAGCAACATCATAAGCAGCTTTTATTTGAGGCTTAGCTTGCATGGACTGACGAGAGAATTTGAATCTATCCTCTAAAATAGCCCAAGTTAATTTAGATCCAAAATGACCCAACGCCCATTTGTTTAACTCACGAATAATTCTTTGCTCATCAACTTCTGTCATACGCTGAAACTTACTAGACATTTGAAAGTTCCTCTAAATAAGCTTTTGGGTCAAATTCAATTACACCATTATCTTCTAACTGCTTTGACAAAACATTAATTTTTTTATTGTTGTGCAACTCCCAATCTAGACTTTTCTTCACCCGATTGGATTGCTTTTGTTGTTGGACTGCTTCTTGAGCTTGTACAGTAATAGCAAGAATACGCTTTTGCTCCTCTAGACGACGCTTATCATCTTTAACCCATACATAATCCTTACAGTCAGCAGAACACTGTAAATGGCGCTCACAGGGCAATTGTGAGAAGTTATGAATACATAATCCAGTCCCAACATCGTGTACCGCTTGAACCCTAGCCGCTAATACAGCATCTTGGATATTGATTGGAAGATTAAAAATCTGCTCAGCTAACCTGCCTCCAGCTTCACCATTCTTTAACTGTTCCCTAATCATGAGAGCTTTCTTTTGAGGACTTGTATGCTGATAAGCCTTTGTATCCTTAGGATCTGATCGTCCAAACCATTCTGTTTGTAATAAATCTGACAGCCCACCCTCATCAAGCATCGTATTCAATGTATGTCTAAAATCATGTGTAGTAAATTCAGGGAAATCTTTCACTCCAACATATTTGAAAACCAATTCATCTATATATCTTAAGAAAGTAGTCAACATAGAATGTGTACATTCTACAGGCAACCAATAAGCTTCTCTTTTACCGCCTGACATTGTGTAATAACGCAGAAACATTAGATCATGTAAAAAATACTGTTTTCCAAACTGATCAATGTGAAATGGTGATAATTTTTTGGGGTTAAAATTATATTCACAGTATTTTTTTAGCCCTTGATGAGTCGTATAACAAAGAGGAGATTGTGGTTTCTGACCAGCTATTGTTAGCTTATTATAATCAGGAAAAACCATTCCTTCTTTACTTAGTCTATTATTTGAATCTAAAATATTAGGATTGATTCCTAATTGTATTAAATCTGCTTTATATAGCTTTTCTGGACATTTAAATAAAAACCGTAGATCTACTGTCTGAGTTCTATTCATCTCAAAAGCACTTTCTCTGCATTCTTTTGTAAGAGCCTTGATCTCTAAAATGACATCTTTTAAAATTGGTAATGTATGTGAGGGTAAATATAATTTCCTACTAGGAGTGAAAGTATTTCCTTTAGATGATTTTCTTGGAAAATATTCTAAATATTCCACTCCATCTTTATCATTTTGAATTTTCTGATCAATCAATAAAGAAAGTTCTGAAAATCTACGTCCAGTACAAGCGAAAAAAGTTAATAATAAAATATAGAAACGATATTTATGATTTTTTGGTACATTTTGGTACAGCTGACCAAGTACTTGAAAAACCAATGGTGCTAACACTCTGTCTTTTGTAATCAAAACATCTGGATTATCTAACCGTTCAGTACCAACAGTATTCGCAGAGTCAGGTCTCTTTTGTTTTGAATATTTATAATTTAAAATGTTCTTACATAAACCATTTGCATCTAGATGCCCTGCAAATTCCGCAACTAATTTATGGAAATTATAAGCAGATGACTCTAAATAATCTTTAGAAATTTGGTCACATGCACGCTCTAAATCTTCTCTAGTGATATTATAAATAGATGCGTTACGCTGATTAACAAAATAGGCAATATAACCAATAACGCATATAAATCCTCTCTGATTAGATAAGTTTTGTTGTTTAGAATGCAACCTTAATAAAAATAAAGCTTTTGCTAATAAACTCCACTCACTTCCAAGGGATTCACCTCCTAATTTTGGTGAATAACTGAAGTTCATAGTGACCGAGAAGCTATTTCTTCCACTTTGTTGTAATAAACGTCCTCCAGTTATTTGCCAAACCTCTTCCTCCCACTCAATAAGCTCAAACCCTTCTAGCTTTAATAACTTTGCCTTAGCAATGAGGCTATTAAAGTTCGCCTGTCTATCAGCATGTAAGCTTGTTATGAAAGGTATGATTTTTGATTTTCTTAAAACTTTTTCATTTCTCATACGTAATCCTTATTACAAGATTCTGCCACTTGCGCTACCGCAAGAATGACTTCATCCATTTGAATTCCTAAACGAGAATTTTCATATTTTTCTAAACGCTCATTCCTACTATTAATTAAACTTTCAAGAACGTATTCATGGTCTGCATGTTTATATGGTTGAAATTTTGGACATAAATAACATGAAAAAGGAGGGTCTAAATGACAAATTGAAGCTTCACCGCATACACCAATATCTTTTATCTCATCTTCAATTTGATTACCTGTAAATACCAAGTGCTTTTCAAGATTATCACCATTAATAGCATCCTTTGAAGAATCAATAATTTGTCCAGAAAAATAACTAAGATATTGAGCGAATCCCTTAGCAATAGCTTTATCTAGCTGAATGACAATTTTTCCAGCAAGCTCGAAATATACTTGCACATGCTGTGTATCTGTATGGTCCAAAATCCTAGCAAGAGCAGCTTTACTAATTCCTTCTGCTGCTAAACCAGTTGCAAGGGTATACCGAAGCCTTCTGGCAGAAACATACATTAACTCTTTAGTTAGTGGAGAAATAATATTGTGTCTAATTACAAAGCCTTTGATTAATGAAGTAATCATTGCTGAAGAAAAATTATACGCATTCTCAAAGTCGCCAGAGAATAACGCCGCCTTATTTCCTTCTGTATTGATAAAAATTGGCTTAGGATTTGGAATTCTTTTTTTCTCGTGATAAAGAATCACGTTTGCTTCATCATTAGCTTTAATTAAATCATGAATATAATCAGCGAAAGTAGAATCAATAAATTCTTCTATAAAGTCATCTCTAGGACTTACTAATCTTTTTTTAATCCGTGGTATTCTTAACACATATACTGGATCATCTGAACCTTCAGTTAAATTCACAAAATCCGAATGCCTTAAAAACGTTAAATTAGCAGGATTTCGACCATAAGCAATAGAAAGTGCTACAGCAGCTTTTTCTTGTAAATGTCTAAAATTTTTACTCTGATCTGCCTTCAAAGCTTTTATTAATAGCGGAAGTTCCAGACTATGATTTAAAGGTCCAGAATAAGGATCTTCCATCCGCACAGCTTCTCCTTTAGGATTACCAGGAATAGATATAGTTTCTAAAATTTGTGCATATACTGTTGAAAAACCTAGCTCTGGATAATGTTCAGCTCCATATAAATACCACTGTATTGGTCTATATAGAGTCCAAAGCTTCTGTTCTTTACGACCCAAATTAATCGCATTTTCAACTATTGAAATTAGAGTCTCTTCAATATCTTGAGCAATATTTATAGCCTCTACATTATTTCGGAAAAACTTTACCCAAATATCCTGAAAATGCTGCAAACCTGCATGAGTAGATACTTTTTCAATCTTTTCTATGATGAAAGCTTTTAATACCCATTTAAAATTTTCATTTGGAATTTTTGAAAAATCTAATTTAGAACTAGAAGTATCAATAGCATATGGCAAGTTCCATAAATCACTTGCTGTATTTACCTTTTTTCCTTCACGACTAATAATAAAATCAGGAATCTCCCTCCAACCATTTTCATTAGCAAATAAATTCTGTTGCACAGTTTTAGATTCCGAAAATTTCACGTTGATATTGTCCTAAATACTTATTAGCTTCTAATTCAGTTTCTTTGAATGTATAGACATCTTGTGAAGACAATGAACTATCTCCCCTCAAATATGCTAATGCTTTTTTTCTATTGTCTTCTTCAACACCCGCTTCTCTTAACAACCGCTCCATTGAAGAGGAAAACGTATGCCTCAATGCCTTGGGACTTAAAGTAGATGGTAGTGACTGATAATGCTTTTTTCTAAGAATCTGAAAATATTGAGTTATAGAGGGAAGAGAAAGGGGGGTACCTGATTCATTGAGAATTAGATAATCCCATTCAATATTAGTTTGATTTTGTTGATCTAGCATTTCTCGCCACTTAGTAATATAAAGATCAATTTCTATTGCTAAATTACGATCAATAATATCTAAAACTCTCCCATTTCTCTTAATTTGAGGCCTTGGTCTTCTCATATCATTAACATCAGGTGCTCTACGCTTTACTGTAATCGAAGAAATACCACCAATTTGTACATCTTCCACTCTTAAACTCAATAATTCTCCAGGTCGAAGACCAAAACTAATCATCAACATAACGATGATATAGTTTCTGTGCTCAATTGGATTATCACTACCAAGTTTAGGTTTAGTCAGTCTAAGAAGTTCAGACTTTTCTTGATTAGTTAACCCTTTATTTAGACTTTTATTTGAAGGTGGCGAGTTTATAAAACAGCGATCAAGTAAGGAGATAAGCCTTGTCTTGTATGTGATGTAGTATTGATAATTATTTGATGTGAAAGGTAGAGTCCCTATATACATTTCAATATACCAATTTAAAAACTGCTTAATCGTGATGAGTCTTTGATTAAACGTATCTGGCTTAACTGCAATCTTGATTGTTTTATGTCTTTTTTCATGATCTTTTCTTAAAAACTCTACAAGACTTCCTGTAATTTCAGCTTCAGTAAAAGGTTTCTTTTGGATTAGCCTTTCATATAAGTCAATCTTATGAATCTGAAACCATTGATATAGTAATTTTATTTCTCTTAAGTTCCTGATCAACGTATTAGGGCTTGCGTGCCTTTTGGAAAGAATAAACTCATTTGGTAAAGGTATTGGCATACCATCATCATCTAAGAGTATAGGTAACAACTCTCCAGAGTCATGCACAATTATCTCTACATCCATCTCATAAAATTCCAAACCTAATACATTATTTCTAACACAATAATTTAACAAAATAAATTATATATGCACTTTTAATTTAACATTTTCCACAGTTTAAAAAAAGCTCCTCTTATTTACAAAATAAAAGAAGCTATTTTTCTGTTTAAGTAATTAATTTAAAATAAATTTAAACCAACATAACCTCAAACAACTTAACAAATTACTTAGATATATGATCTAGAACGGTAAATCATCATCTAAATCAGATGGTGCTGTCGCCATTGGCTTCGGCGCTGGTTGATTTTGTGGCTTTTGGAAGCCTTGGTTAACGTTGTTATTACCATAACTAGCTTGGTTACCATAACCGCTACCTTGATTATTATTGTTATAACCACCTTGGTTGCCATAACCACCGCCTTGGTTGTTATTAAAACGTGGTTGATTATAACCTTCACCACCATTTTCACTTTGCTGACGATTATTAGAATCTAACATCTGCATTTGTTCGCCACGGATTTCTGTCGTGTAACGCTCTTGACCATTTTGGTCTGTCCACTGACGGGTACGTAAAGAGCCTTCAATATAAACTTTTGAACCTTTACGTAAATATTGCTGTGCAATTTCACCTAAACGATTATGTAAGACGATACGGTGCCATTCTGTTTGTTCTTTGCGTTCACCTGAGTTTTTATCTGTCCAAGATTCACTTGTTGCAATTGAAAACTGCGTTAATGAACCACCATTGGGAAATGTTTTTGTCTCAGGATCTTTACCTAAAGTACCAACTAAAATAACTTTATTCACGCCGCGCATGTGCTCTAATCTTCCTATTCGATTCTATGTTTTACTTTATAAGAGTTATGATTAAATGGCTACCTCTTTACCCAACAAGTGCGTTAAATGTTGTCGCGCAGTGTCATCTAACTGCTGCTTATCAACTTTGACATAGACCACTTGTTGATCAGTCATCACCACGACCTCTTCAATACCACGAATTGCCAGTAACTGAGAAGTCCATTCATCTGTTTCTTGGACTTTGGGCAAACTCAAAATCAGTGATGATAAATAACGTGGCTGCTTTAATCCAAAACTAATCAACAGCCAAAGAATGGCAATTCCTGTCAGTACCCCCCAGCCTAGAGCAGTGTTATTTAACATCAGCAATTGCCCACCCAGTATACCACCAAAAAAAGCACCTAAGAATTGACCACTGGCATTCACACCCATTGCTGTCGCTTTGGATTGGATAGGTGCTGCCTTCGATAACCAAGATGGCAGTAGTGCTTCCATCACATTAAAGGCAATAAAGAAAAGACCTAAACCAAGCAACAAAATGTATTTCGATTCAAATCCAAAAATCATCACGATCAAACCGGCGATGATCCCAGCAATCGCAGTCAGAAAAATACCTCGCATTTTTCGATATTTTTCAGCAAGAATGATACTAGGAAAAGCAAAAAATAAACTGATTACCAATAAGGGAAGATAGATCAAACCATGCTCAGCTAAAGGAATATCTGCAAAGTCAATCAATTGAGAAGGCACATAGATGAACATCGCCGTCAGCAATAAATGCAAAGCAAACACAGAAACATGTAAGCGATTTAAATCGCCCATTTTCAAAACTTGTTTTAGCTGAGTGAGATAACCTTGCTGAAAATTTTTATGATGACGTGTTGTTTTGGGAACAAGAAATAGCATTGCAATGGCAAGTAATCCCATGAGTGTGGTCACCCAGAATAAGCCTGAAATACCCACCACGCTGGTCAACCATGGCCCTAAACTAAATGCAATAACGAAAGAGAGACCAATACTCATCCCCATCATTGCCATCGCCTTCATACGATTTTCTTCACGCGTAACATCTGCCAATAACGCCATGACGACAGCAGAGACAGCTCCACCCCCAGCTATTGCACGCCCTATAATCACACCATAGATTGTGTCTGACATTGCGGCGATTGCACCACCCAAGGCAAACAGCAATAAACCCAATACGATCAGCGGCTTTCGGCTATAACGGTCTGCAATCAAACTAAAAGGAATTTGTAGTATTGCCTGAGTCAAACCATACACACCTACGGCCAAACCAATCAAAGCAGGTGTTGCATATTCATAAGCCTGTCCCGCAACAGAAAAGACCGGGACAATCATAAACAGACCTAACATTCGCAATGCAAAAATGCTGCTCAATGCAAATGTGGAACGGCGTTCTAAGGCATTCATCATAAAATTTAGGTTATCGCGTGATTTCTATGTCTACTTTGATTATAGAATATTCGGCTGATGAACAGGCATGAATTTTATTTGAAATAAAGATCAACACCATCTGTTTTCCCTAGAACAAAGGCCTTAAGCAAAAAAAGCACAGCTTGTGCTGTGCTTTTTTCGATGTGTTCATCTAGCCTTGTAGCGCTTGACGTTTCTTATATTGAATAGATGCAATCACTGCCCAAACAATAAATGCTACACCAATCAGACCTGTTACCACTTCAGGAACATGTACGCCCGTACCACTCGCAATCATAATGAAAGCTAATGCACCAATTGCATAGTGCGCACCATGTTCTAAATAGATGTAAGCATCTAATGTGCCTTTCTCAACGAGATAGATGGTAATCGAACGAACAAAGATAGCACCAATCGCAAGACCTAACATAATCACCACAACATCTGAGGTAATCGCAAAAGCACCAATCACACCATCAAAACTAAATGATGCATCCAATACTTCTAAATACAAGAACCCGCCGATACCTGCTTTGACTACGCCTGTTGGCACACCATTACTATCGTGACCAATTGCATTACCATTTTCATCAATTTCAGGCTCACCACCCAGCAAATGGCTCAGTACTTGTACCCCAATATAAATGACGATGCCCCAAATACCCGCCATAGTCACGACTAAGCGTTTAGCTTCATCAACATTAGCAGCCATGATCAGTAAAGCCACTAAAGCAACAAATACAGATAGTGCAGGTACAGATGCCAATTTCGCTAAACGACGCTCAATCCATTTGAACCAATGCGTGTCTTTACCATCATCCAAGAAAAAGTTAAGGAATACCATCAATAAGAATGCACCACCAAATGCTGCAATTTCAGGATGATGATTCATCAGTCGTGCCGAATATTCTTTAGGGTCATTTAATGCCAAATTGACAACTTCCATCATGCCCATATCCGCTGTGACCGCGACGATCACAATTGGGAAGATTAAACGCATACCAAATACTGCAATGAGAATACCCACAGTCAGGAAAAGCATTTTCCAAAAGTGATCCCAATGACGAAGCACTGAAGCATTGACGACAGCATTATCAAAAGAAAGTGAAACCTCCATCACAGCTAAAATTGCAGTGATGGTCAGTACGGTGAGCATGGTCTTGAGGCCAGCTTCTGGACCATGGGTATAACCCCAATAGGCAGACAGCGCAAGACACACGATCGTGAATACGATAGAGAAACCAAAATGTTTCCACATAATCTAGCGACCTTATAAAAAATGAGGTGAATCAATAAAAATTTTACAAAACATAAACTTAGGATTTTTATATGACGAATATTAAGTGAAGTCTGTGCTTAGTGATTTGTAAAAATTCTATAAATTGAATGTCTGATCTCTAGCGCTAAAAGACACTCAATTAAACTGTGCTAATTATGACGAGTTTTCAAAATTTATCCAAAGTTCTTCGTATGATTTTTTTGTTGAAGATGATGTATCGCTCAAGCTAGTTTTGTAACGACAAATTGATATGATCTTAGCTGATACCTAGAGATGATTTTATTCAGGATGGATTTATGCGTTTTTCAGAAGCCGTTTGGCAACGAAACTACGATTTATATCAAAAAACATTAGCACTCCCTTTTAACCAAGAACTGGCGCTTGGAACACTCGATCGAGAAGCTTTCTGCCATTACGTCATTCAGGATGCGCATTACCTGGTTGCCTATGGTCGAGCATTGGCTATTTGTGGTGCTAAAGCATATGACTCCGATGCCATTATTCAATTTACGCAAGGTGCTAATGAAGCAATTGTGGTTGAGCGTGAACTGCACAATGGTTTTATGCACGAATTTGGCATCACTAAAGCTGATTTTGAAAATACACCTTTGACTGCTGCTTGCCATCATTACACCTCATTTCTGACAGCTACTGCATGGTCAGAGAGTTATCCTGTCGTTTTAGCTTCATTACTGCCGTGCTATTGGATTTATGCGGAAGTGGGCAAAGACATTCTTAAACGTAATATTGCAAATAATCCTTATCAAGCGTGGATTGACACTTATGCTGGCGAGCATTTCAACGAAGAAGTACGCAAAGTCATTGAAATTATTGACCGTGTTGCGGCAGAAAGCGATCAACATACCATTGAAAAAATGCATCAAGCTTACACACGGGGAGCTGAACTCGAATATTTATTCTGGGATAGTGCCTATCATCAACGTCAATGGTTAAGCCTAGATCACTCATGATGCTATCACCTGCATAACCAAATTAAAGGTCGGTGATCTAAACTGCATTGCCGACTTTCAGGCTCATTTCGATTTAAAAGGATTTAAGACTGGATTTTAAAGCAAACTTCAAGCACAATTATTATTGATAATAATTCTCATTATCATAAATAAAATTTACTTGAGGTTTTCTATGCAACATTCACTGGGAACAGAAGCAATCCGTGCATATTTCACTTTACAATGCTGTTGGTTAAATAATGAAGAAGTTTATTTAGAAAAAGGCTGTACACACTGTGGATCTGCTGCCACATATCTCATTTATTTTACCAATCATCATATTCAAAATTTAATGCTCGACTTCATTGCTCAATACTCTTGTTCAAGCTCTATACGTTTTGATTTTCTAGATTTACAACATTTCGAAGCGGAATATAACGATTTTCTTCAACACTTAGAAAAAGAAGTGAATTTTTACGCACGTCAACATCATGCTATTGAAAGACATATATGTTTTGAACAGGTGGACTCTATTTTCGAACGTCACTATTCACGTGCTTGCTGATCAATATTCACCCGAAATTCACTTATACTTAACATCCTATGGCTCATCATGACATCAAATTTGCGAATTGATTCTGTCTTGTTCATCTATTTAAAATCAGATTGCAGGAGCTCTCAAAGCACTTTACATTGGACTTTTGCTGTTCAATGAAATTTTACCGACATAATTTGTCGTGTTTTATTCTTCATTTGTGCTTGAACAAAATTAAATCGCTATCATATATCACCTTCACTCAGCATATTTTCGAGATGTTTTATGAGCCAAAGTCATATCCGTATTCGAGGCGCACGCACCCATAACTTAAAAAATGTGAACCTTGATATTCCACGCGATAAATTCGTGGTGATTACGGGACTTTCAGGTTCAGGTAAATCTTCACTGGCTTTCGACACCTTATATGCAGAAGGTCAACGTCGCTATGTGGAATCTTTATCTGCCTATGCACGCCAATTCCTGTCACAAATGGAAAAACCTGAAGTCGATTCGATTGAAGGTTTAAGCCCAGCTATTGCCATCGAGCAGAAATCAACCAGTCATAACCCACGTTCAACGGTCGGTACGATTACTGAAATTTATGACTATTTACGTTTGTTGTATGCTCGAGTGGGTACACCCTACTGCCCTGAGCATGACTTGCCGATGGTGGCACAAACCGTCTCGGAAATGGTTGATGCGGTTAAAGCACTTGAAGAAGGTACTGCTTTATTGTTACTTGCTCCTGTTGTACGTGAGCGCAAAGGTGAATACACCAATTTATTTGAGCAATTACAAAGCCAAGGTTTCGTCCGTGCACGTGTAGACGGTGAAATTATGGAAATTGATCCACCGCCTGAACTGGATAAGAAGAAAAAACACACCATTGAAGTCGTGGTCGATCGTTTTAAAGTCCGCGATGACCTAGGCAACCGTATTGCAGAAAGTTTTGAAACCGCACTGCGTTTAGGTGGCGATATTGCGATTTTGTCATGGATGAAAGGCGAACAATCTGATCGTGTGTTTTCAGCAAAACACTCATGTCCTGAATGTGACCGTGCCGTTGCCGAATTAGAACCTCGTCTGTTTTCTTTTAACAACCCATTTGGTGCTTGCCCAGTCTGTGATGGTTTAGGGACACGCAGCCATTTTAGTTCTGACAAACTCATTCCAAACCCTGAAGTCAGCATTAGCCAAGGGGCAATTCGTGGTTGGGATCGTCAGCGTCCATACTATTACAGCATGATTGAAAAAGTCGCTGCACATTTCGACTTTTCTCTTGATACGCCGTGGAATGAACTTGATGCGGAAACCAAAAAGAAATTCCTTTACGGTACAGGCAAAGAAAAAATTGATTTAAGCTATATCGATGAACGTGGTCGCCGTCATAACCGTGTGATGGCTTTCGAAGGGGTTTTACCACATTTAGAACGTCGTTACCGTGAAACTGAATCAAACTATGTACGTGATGATTTAGCTCAGTATTTATCGAATGCTGCATGTGACGCTTGTGGCGGTTCACGTCTCAATGAAATTTCACGTCATGTGCGTGTCAAAGACAAAACCATTGCCGAAATCACCAAAATGTCGATTGGCGATGCCGAAAGCTACTATCAAGATCTCAATCTTGAAGGCGCCAAAGGTGAAATTGCCGATAAGATTTTTAAAGAAATTCGTGAGCGTTTGCACTTCCTCGTTTCTGTAGGCTTGAATTATTTAAGCCTTTCCCGTTCTGCCGAAACCTTATCAGGCGGTGAAGCACAGCGTATTCGTTTGGCATCACAGATTGGTGCAGGTCTTATGGGCGTGATGTACGTGCTGGATGAGCCATCGATTGGTTTGCATCAACGTGATAATGACCGTTTGCTTGAGACTTTGGTTCGTTTACGTGATCTCGGTAACACTGTCTTAGTGGTAGAGCATGATGAAGATGCCATTCGCGCAGCCGATCATATTATTGATATTGGTCCTGGTGCAGGTGTGCATGGTGGTCATGTCATTGCCGAGGGGACTTATGATGAATTGGCAGCCAATGAGGATTCTCTGACCGGCAAATACCTTTCAGGTAAGTTAAAAATTGAGGTGCCGAAAACGCGTGTACAACCACCTAAACCTGATGAGCAAATTAAGCTGATGGGTGCATGTGGTCACAACTTAAAGAATGTTGATCTCACCATTCCTTTAGGTGTTATGACCTGTGTGACGGGTGTATCGGGTTCAGGTAAATCGACTTTAATCAACCGTACCTTGTTACCGCTCGCTGCAACACAATTGAATGGTGCAACGACACTGACTGCGGAAAAATTTGACTCGATTGATGGTTTACAATTCCTCGATAAAGTCGTAGATATTGACCAAAGCCCAATTGGACGTACACCGCGCTCAAACCCTGCAACTTATACAGGTTTATTCACGCCTATTCGTGAATTGTTTGCACAAACCCCAGAAGCCAAAGCACGTGGGTATGCCGCAGGTCGTTTCTCGTTTAACGTGAAAGGTGGTCGCTGTGAAGCCTGTGAAGGCGACGGCATGATTAAAGTGGCGATGCATTTCTTACCGGATATGTATGTGCCATGCGATGCCTGCCACGGCAAGCGTTATAACCGTGAAACATTGGAAGTCGGCTATAAAGGTAAAAACATTTCTGACGTGTTAGAGATGACCGTTGAAGATGCAATGCATTTCTTTGATGCGATTCCTGTCATTCATCGTCGTTTAGAAACTTTACATCAAGTTGGTTTGGGCTATATTCGTTTAGGTCAGTCGGCAACCACGCTTTCAGGTGGTGAAGCACAGCGTGTGAAACTTGCACGTGAGTTGGCGAAGCGTGATACAGGTAAAACACTGTATGTGCTTGATGAGCCAACCACAGGTTTACATTTCCACGATATTGCGAAACTTTTGGATATTCTTCATGAGCTACGCAATAAAGGTAATACCATTGTGGTGATTGAGCATAATTTAGATGTCATTAAAACTGCCGACTGGATTGTGGACTTAGGTCCTGAAGGTGGTGCCGGTGGCGGTATGATTATTGCTGAAGGTACACCTGAAGAGGTGGCAAATAATAAGGTTTCGCATACAGCGAGATTCTTAAAGCCAATGTTGAAATAATCTCCCCTAACGCCTCTTTAACAAAGAGGGGGAGGATTTTTAAATAATAAATTTTTATGCTAAAACGGTGATTAATTCACCGTTTTTTTTATTAGGGGAAACAATGCTGTTTTCAGAAAGATATGGTTATAAAAGTGTTCGAGAAACTATTCAAAAAGAGAGTATTGATGAAAGTTTAAGAAATAAATTATGGTCTTTACTTTATGAGCATATTTTTTCTCAAGATTTATCTTATGACAATATTGCTAAACATTTTTCCCCTTTAAGAGTAGAACTATGCAAAAACTTCTTTAAAATTCCGATTGATGAAATACTTCCACCTATACAATTTAATGCTTTCATAAAGAAACACTTATTTGCAGGTGAATGGTTTAAATTTTATGATTTAATAGAATTCATCATAAAAAATCAAAATAATTCTATCTATGTTGATTACAAAACTGTTTTTGATATCAGAAAATTTATAAAAGAAATTAACGTAGTTCTAGAATCCGAGCAGTCAGTATATAGATTAGTTGCCAATCAAATTACCGAAATCACATCAGAAGAAGAAATCCAATCTATCGAAGAAGCCTTAGAAAATTCAAATCCATTTTCAGGTGTTCAACAACATTTAAATCAAGCTCTAACACTTATGTCCGACCGCCAAAATCCTGACTACAGAAACTCGATTAAAGAATCGATTAGTGCGGTCGAATCTATTTGCAAGACTGTTACAAAAGACGATAAAGCCACTTTAGGAAAAGCACTTAAAATTATTGAAGATCAGTTCGGTTTACACCCTGCACTTAAAGGAAGTTTAAGCCAACTTTATGGCTATACATCCGATAGCGATGGTATTCGCCATGCAATATTAGAAGAATCTAATCTAAGTTATATCGATGCAAAATTTATGCTCGTTGCGTGCACCAATTTCATTAACTATTTGATTGAGAAAACCAAAGATCAAAACTGAAATTTAATGACATGACAAGCGACCTGGATGTCGCCCGTTTGATTAAGATATAAGGATGCATCCTCAATCAAACAAAAGCATTTTGCCTACTTTTTTCTTTCAAAAGTAGGAAACTACTACGCAAATTTAATAAAAAATCTAACTGACAATTGAGGACGTGATTACAGCCAATATTCACATAATCTTAGCTTGAAACCGTATTGCGTCCCTGCGCTTTCGCTCTAAATAATGCTTGGTCTGCCTTAGCAAATAATGCTTTCCAAGAATCAGCACCTACCGCAACCCCCACACTGATCGAAACCGTAAATGATTGACCTTGCTCATCTGTAAATTGTAAATCACCAATACCCTTACGCATCTTTTCTGCAGCACGTAACCCATGTTCAAGGTCTAAATTTTCAATCAACACCAAAAATTCATCACCACCAAAGCGTACAACCAAATCCGTAGAACGAACATTATGACTTAAACAATTTGCCACCTGCTGAATGACTTGATCCCCTGCCACATGACCATATTGATCATTAACCTGTTTAAAATAATCAATATCTACAATCATCAAACACGTTTGCGTAAACTTATTGGGCTGAGCTTCCATAAGTTTGGTATAGGCTTCTAAAGCAAAACGATTTGAAACACCTGTTAATTTATCAGTATTGGCAATATTCTTTAATTCAAATTCAAACTCATCACGTTGATGCAACATTTTCTGAAGTTTTTGCATCGCTTCATGTAATGAATGTACTTGCTTCTGCTGATCTTCTATAAAATGACTATCGACCAAAGCATTGGCATACGACAATTCAACTAATTTATCTCTCACCATAATAAGCGGCGAAATAACTTTACGTTGAACATAAATCATCGTAAATAAAGCAGCCAATAGTGAAATTAAAGAGACAATCAATGTGAGTATAAAGTTGAGTTGATTCGCGTCTTTTTCTGACTTTGCGATTTCAACGCTCTTATTGAGCAAATAGTCTTGTAAATCGATAACTGTTAAGAATTTACCAGATACAGCTACACTTAATTCAGTCCCTGATAAAAAATAAGGTTGTCCCTTTCGGCTTTCATCAATTAATCGCATGATGATAGGTAAACCTTGATCAATAAACTGAGTTTTCACTTCTTTGTGTAAGCGAGCGAATTCAGCTGTACGATGGCGTTCGGGTTGGATGGTATTCACTAAATCCCACAAATAGCGAACTTGTTTTTGCGTTTGTAATGCGCGTGCAATATTGTCACTTGGTAACGGCTGCTGAAATGTCACATGTGCAGTTACATTTGAAGCAACACGTCCAGCCTGATCTCGCAAATCAGCCAACACCAAAATCATGGTGTAATAATGCCCCATCGAACTATCTTTACTTTTAGACTGCATTACCAGTTTCTTCAGTAAATCATGACTGCTATCCCACGCATTAAACATTGTAAGAATAGCTTGATCTAAAGCTTCAGGCGTACGCTCTGCAAATGGCAACGAAATATAGTGATCGACTTGTTTACGACCTTCCGCTAATTTTGGATTTAGGTATTGAGCGACGTACTCTTCTAACCCATCATATCCAGACTGATCTAATCGATGAATCGAGACCTTAATTTGTTCATCTACTCCCGCGCGATACTCAATAAGCGCTTGTTTATTTTTTTCAAACTCTTCTTGTGAACTCGACATTGCCATGTTCGCAGGGCCACGCTCGCGTGAAATACGATTCGCTAGAGCAGCAACGGCACGAAGATTTTCTATTTCAATCAATGCTGTTTGTGATTTCTGATATTCGCGATAATGGCTAATGACCAATGGGATTGAAATACAGAGGATAGATAAGACGATAATCATCACGAACACAAATAGGCGGCGACCAATTTGCTCGGAATGTGATTTTAACATCCAAACTACCTCTAAAATAAAAGACCGTATAAAGCGGTGAGATTTATAAAATTTCTTTGAACTTAGTTATATTTTACAATATAACCATGCTTAAAAAGCACTTAAAGCACAAGTTTTTATTTAAGAAACAATGTGATAAATATCACACTATTGTAATGCCGTAAATTTTTTTTGTTCAATATTTAAATTATTTTTCCACCAATATACAAGTGACATATTTGGCAGTATTTACTTTTTTGAATTAAAATCAGATGATTATTTTGATCACTTAATCAGCATCGAAAAAATAGATCATGCGCATAATTTTTAATCATTATACAAACCTCATCCTTTAAACCATAATGCTTACATTGCAAAGACACTGATTCATATCAGATTTGCTTAATGAATTTTGTTCTACCCTCGGATGTTTCTCCCACATACAGAACATCCTTTTTCAGCCCAGCCATCCCAATCGGCTGGGTTTTTTTTATCTTTTATATGACTTTTAACGTAAATAATGAAATAAACCAAGTCGATCTAAAATATCTAAAGTGATTTCCTTCCGTTGCTGAATTTTATCACCATTTTTCATTTCTAAATTTAATACAAAGGCAGTGACTTGACCGCTGGCTTGTTCTACAAAACCCACATACCAGCCCACCTGAGGCTCAATATCCATTCCCCAACCACTTTTGGCATATAGCTTATTCGCACCACGTGATTCGACATACATCATGTCTCTTACATCTTGTTGTACATCTCTACGAAACGGCAATGACAACTGTGCCAATCTATAAACAAATTTAACTTGTTGATCAGGTGTAATCTCTAGAGGACCTTTTAACCAAAATTGATCTATCTGATCCCCGACTTTTGCATTTCCATACTGAATTCGAATTAATTCCTGCTGCATCAATGTTAGTCCAATACGGTGTGCTAAGGCTTGATACACAGGTACAACAGATTCTTGTAAGGCCTCACCAAGCGTAAAATCACGTTGCCAACTATCAAATGAACGCTTATTTCCATCCCATTTAAACACTTCATACCGAGTTGATTTATGATGTTCTAATCCAATCAAAGCATTCAATATTTTAAAAGTGGATGCAGGGATAAAATTTTCTTTTGCTCTTGTTCGATCAGAACCGTAAGTTTTAACGTGTTTGCCATCATAGGTGATAAATACACCTTGAATATTTTGCTGATTAAATAGGGTCTCAATATGATGCTGATTCTTTGATTCACTGCTATTCAGCATTGAATCATCTTTTAAATCGTATGCTTTTGTTCTCGGATTAATATGATCTAAGGCCTGGCAGGCAGATAGAAAAACAGACGTTAAAACAAGTGCAACAACGTAGATTCCTTTCAATTCAATGTTCCAATTTGACCAATGCATTTAATTCAATTTTGACAGATTATTTCTAATTTTTTTGTCTATTTTTAACACTTTTTTTAAAAATATTATTTACATGTGCAATATGCTGGTGCATAATGCCCCACATTAGGGCGAGATAGAAATATACCTCAGCAGAATTTCTGTATTTCCCCCAAGTTTTGGCGAAAAAACCTAGTTTTCATAGAAAACTAGGTTTTTTTTTGCTCAGTATTGATAAAGAATACACCTGATTATGCACTATAATAGTGCAAATAAATATAAGTTAAAAAAAACCCAGCCTTGGGGAAAGCTGGGCATATAAGAGAAATAACCACTATAATATTTAGTAAATCTAAAAGGCAAAACTCAATTTATTTAAATATAAAAAAAAACTTAGTTAAGGAGCATGTAATTATGTGAAAATTAACTTAAATTGCAAACATCGTAACCCTTTGAAATTCCGAATCAACCTAACACTTTACTACCAAGTAGGTGAAAAAAGTCACATTATTTATTTTCAAATGATTTAAAATTAAACGAAAATCTTAAATTTCATGTAAATTAACATTTTCTTTATACGTTTTATCCGATTCTAATAATCTTTTTTTTGTATAATTTCGATGCAATTTTTTAAGCTTAATCGACGTTGAAAATCTCCTTATCACATTGTTATTTTTGAATAAAATGTTCAAAAATTCATGTTCTTAATCTTCTTGTATCAAGACATAACACACAAAATAAATTTAGACCAGCAGACTATTACCTTAAAGATCATTGACTTAATACATTGTTACAATACAATATTTACTGCATATTCATTCGACATTTATTTGGTAACTATTATGAAAAAAATTAGTTTAGCCACTGCTTTATTAGTAGCAATGACTGGGGCACACGCATATCAAGTTGAAGTACAAGGCGCTGCTGAATACTTTGATGACTCATTGAACAATGATAACTATACTGGTTCTGTTCAAGGTACTTACTACTTCAAGAATGTAGACTCAACTAAAGGTCCTTTAGCTGAAGCGGCTTTCTTAAATCAAGCATCTAATGTTTCTGTTGCTTATAACTTCGGTGAATATTCTGCTGATATTAAAGCTGCTAATCAGAAAGTTGAAGCTCAGCAACATAACTATGGTGCAAAAGCTGAAGCTTATATCCCAACTAAACTTATTCCTTTATATGCAAGCGCGTCATATAGCCACTCAAAAACTGATGCTAAAAATGAATTCACTGCAACCAATCCATCTAACCACCCACAAGTTGCTAAATTAGCAGATGGTAACGGCGATCGTTATGCATTAGAACTTGGTGCAATGTTACTTCCAAACTTCTTGGTTGCTGTAGGTTATACAAGCGTTGCTGATCAATACTCTTTTGATGTCTTTAAAGCAATCAACAACGGTAGCGTATTCTCAGCACTTGAAACAGGTACTATTGCTGAAGATCAAGATGCGATCACAGCACGTACTAAATATGTAGGCGGTATCACTGATACAAATATGTCTATTGGCTTTGAAGCTGGTTTAGTATACGGTGAAGATACACTTTACCAATTAAAATCTGACCTTTACTTCAATCCACAGTTAAGCGCAGGCGTATCTTATACTGAATCAAGCTTTAATGACACTCCAAGCTCAGCTATCGGTGCTAACGTAAACTACTTCATCACTCCAGCTGTAGCTGTTGGTGCAAGTTATGTAAATGCTAACGCTGAAAATGGTTCTAGCCGTGATACTGAAACTGTTGGCTTAAATGCTAAATTCCGTTTCTAATAAGTTATTAGATACAGAATCAAAAAAGGACGCATAATGCGTCCTTTTTTTATCAGTCACTAGTTACTCAGGGCTACGAATTACACTTAAAAAATGTAAATGTCTTTCGTATTGATCAATAACATCTTGAATTAAGTCTTCTTGTGTCCAGTCCATTACATCATAGGCCTGTCCACCCTCTCTTAAAAACACTTCCGCCTGATAATAATCCTGCTCAGTCACCATTGTATCTGGCATAAAGCTCGGTGGCGTTGTTCTTTGTGACATCACTTGATATACAAAATTCAACTCGTCATGATGATCTACCCTCAACTCTACCCCTTCAGCCAATCGATTTACACTAACCTTAAACTGTCTTCTCTTGAACTCTTTCTGCACTTGCTCTAATGCTTGAGATACTTGAGATTCAATAAATACATCAACCTCTTCCTTAGAATGAGGATAGTGCATAATCAATCCTAAGCGTTTTTGCCAACTCCGTGGTTGATGAATTGCTCGAGGTGTAATTCTCGCCTCTTGCAGAGCATTCATTTTAATTAAATCTACTTTTAAGGCTTTGAGTAATCCCCAACAAATAAAAAGCATAATGACGGAGAATGGCAACGCACTCATGATGGTCGCAGATTGTAAAGCACCAAGCCCACCGACCAATAATAATACAATTGCCAATACCGCCATAAGCACAGTCCAAAAGAGTCGTTGCCATGTCGGTGAACCTTCACCTTTAGCCGTCAAATAGTCTGTAACTAATGCACCTGAATCCGCTGAAGTGACAAAGAATAAAATAACCAGCGATGTTGCTACTACACTCATGATTGAAGCGAGTGGTAAGCTATTTAAAAATTCGAATAATGCAACGGAAGAATCCTTCTGTACTGCTAGCATCAGTGCTTCATTGCCTTCTTGCATAATACTGAAGAGCGCAGCATTCCCCATAAAGCCCATCCAAATGAGTGTAAATCCAGTAGGAATCAACATAACCCCAACAATAAACTCTCGAATGGTTCTTCCATGTGACACACGTGCGATAAACATCCCGACAAATGGTGACCACGAGATCCACCATGCCCAATACATAATCGTCCAACCACCAATCCAACCATTCGGTTGATAAGCATATAAATTAAATGTCATGGTAAAGAGATTAGAAACATACTGACCCATGTTCTGAATTGTGGTTTGCAAAAGATAAATGGTAGAACTCGCGAAGAATACAAAGAGCAATAAACTTAATGCCAATACCAAATTCAACTCAGACAACCGTTTAATTCCTTTTTCTAAACCTAGAAAAACGGACAGTGATGCCAATGTACTGACGATAATAATCAGTATCACTTGTGTACTTGCTGATTGAGGAACATCAAATAAATAATTCAAGCCTGAGTTAATTTGCGTTACACCAAAACCCAATGTTGTCGCCACACCAAATACTGTTCCAATCGTGGCAAATGTGTCTACGGCATCCCCCATTGGACCATGAATTTTTTTTCCAATGATCGGATAAAGCGCGGAACGTACTTTTAAAGGCAATTGATGTCGATAAGCAAAATAGGCCAAGGACAATCCAATCAATGCATAGATTCCCCATGCATGAAGTCCCCAGTGGAAGAAAGTCACTCGCATCGCTTGCTGCGCTGCCATAACCGTTTCTCCATCACCGACTGGCGGAGAGACATAATGCATTACAGGTTCTGCTACCCCAAAAAACATCAGGCCAATCCCCATACCTGCGGTAAAGAGCATGGCAAACCAAGAGCCATTACTGTAACTCGGTTGGCTATGATCTGGACCGAGCCTGATTTTGCCGTAGTCAGAAATTGCGATATAAGCCAGCACGATCAGAAATATGGCAACTGCTAAAACATAGAACCAACTAAAAGAATCCGTAATCCATTGGTTCAGTTGCTGAGTAACTAATTCAAAACCATTAGGAGATAACACCACAGTGGCCAAAAATACAAAAATGATGAGTACCGTGCTGATAAAAACACGTGGATTTACATTTGAATACCATGGAGGATGCTGAGAAGACATAATTCCCCTATATATTTATTTTTCGGTGAAACGCTTCAAACTGGATAAAACGCTATATGAATTGAGATCATTTATCCTCAACCTCATATAAAGCCGGGTTAGTTTCATCAAAAACAGAATAGAAAATCGACTCAATATCGAGGGTTGGAGATTATTTTTTGATCTAAGTACTTATTATTCATGATTTTGCAGATGAATGCCGTTAGCAAGATGTAACGTTCTGTTTTAATCATCCTGATGCTTTGGCAAATGAGCAATGTATTGCAGTGCAACTAAGCGCGAAACAATCAAAGCCAGATACATGACTCCACTAAACATTTGAATCATGGCAATCAGTCTCGCCAGCGGACTCAAGGGCATAATATCTGAAAGACCTGTTGCCGACTGAATACTAAAACTGAGAAACAACAAATCTAACCAACTATGTTGAACAGATTGTTCAGGCGTTATGCTAAAACTCAGTGGGTCATATAGCTGGCAGATGCTATATAAAAATGCGAAGCTCCATGCAATTAAAGTAAAAACAGCTGCTGCCGCAAATAATTCATCTTTGGTCAAATAGCGGTCTTCGAACATATATCGAACCAAACCATAAGCCGCTGTCGTATACGCGATAACTTCAAATACATGCGCTGTAATTTGAATATAGGCTTGATGATATCCAATCAGAATCAAGAAAGAAAAAATGAGAGCTCCTAATACCCCAAATAAACCTACAGCACTAAAAATTGGGGTCATTTTGATGACTTTAGCAATAATAAGAAGGACTAAAGCGCCGAGAATCCAAGTCATGGAGCGATAAGCCAAATCATGACTTGATATCACTGCGAGGAATAAAATCAGCAGCTGTAAAATCAGTAGACACGCGGATGGTAAACGTACGAGATCACCTATCACGCGGCATATTAAACTCATCTCAACTCCAACTATTTTTATTGTTTTGTTTGAATGAAAGCATAGCGGACAGTTGATGACTTGTATGTCATTTAAAATAGAAATTTGGTAAAGAAAAAAAGCCCCTTAAAGGGGCTTTTTATCATGATCAGTATGGTTTAGTGGTCTGACGCACCAGAAATACCAATACCTGTTTGTGAACGTACAAACTGTGCATCAAATGCTTTACGTTCTGCTTGCGCTTGTGCAGAATTGTCTGTCACAGAGAACAACCAGCAGAAGAAGAATGCTAAAGGCATCGCAAATAATGCAGGACCGTTATATGGATTAATTGGTGTATCAGAAATACCAAGCGTATCTACCCAAACTGCTTTAGAAAGTACGATGAGTACAACCGCTAAAACTAATCCAACAACACCACCGGCAACTGCACCACGCGTTGTTAAACCTTTCCAGAACATTGAAAGTACAAGCACTGGGAAGTTTGCACATGCAGCAACAGAGAATGCTAAACCTACCATGAAGGCAACGTTTTGTTTCTCGAACAAGATACCCAAGATCATCGCAAAGATCGCAAGACCTAAAGTCGCGATTTTAGACATACGAAGTTCAGATTCAGGTGTAGTTTGTCCTTTTTTCAATACGTTCGCATATAAGTCATGTGAAATTGCTGAAGCACCTGACAACGTTAAACCTGCAACAACTGCTAGAATCGTGGCAAATGCAACCGCTGAAATGAAGCCCATGAACAAGTCACCGCCTAAAGCATCAGACAAGTGAACCGCAGCCATGTTATTACCACCAACAAGCTCTAGCTTGCCAGTTACTGCCATTTTCGCAATATCAAGGAATTGTGGGTTGTTCGATACATAGAGAATCGCACCGAAACCAATGATGAAAGTTAAAAGATAGAAGTAACCGATAAAGCCTGTTGCAACAACAACTGATTTACGTGCTTCTTTCGCATCTTTTACTGTGAAGAAACGCATGAGGATATGTGGTAAACCAGCTGTACCAAACATCAATGCTAAACCAAGAGAAATCGCATCAATTGGGTTTGATGCCAGACTACCTGGTCCCATGATTTTGGTTGCATCATCTAAGGTTAAATCATGTACTTTAGAGAAGACTTGAATCGATTGCTCGAACATATTGGTGAAGCTAAAGCCAACGCCTTTCATCACCATAAATGCCATGAAGGTAGCACCTGACAACAACATCACTGCCTTAATGATTTGCACCCATGTTGTCGCTAACATACCGCCAAACATAACGTATGCCATCATGAGCAGACCGACGATGACGACAGCAATGTTATAGTTCAAGCCAAACAGAAGCTTGATCAACTGACCAGCGCCGACCATTTGGGCAATCAAGTAGAATGCAACAACAACAAGAGAGCTTAACGCTGCCAGTGTGCGTACAGGTTTTTCTTGTAAACGGAATGATACAACGTCAGATAAATTGTATTTACCCAAGTTACGCAAACGCTCTGCTATCAAGAAAAGTACGATAGGCCAACCTACCATAAAACCAAGTGAATAGAGTAAGCCATCGAAACCTGACAGGAAAACCATCGCAGAAATACCAAGGAACGATGCTGCGGACATATAGTCACCAGCAATGGCTAAACCATTTTGGAAACCAGAAATTCCACCGCCTGCGGTATAGAAATCTTTGGTGTTTGTGGTTTGTTTAGCTGCCCATTTGGTAATCCCTAGCGTTGCACCGACGAAAATCAAGAACATGATAATCGCAGGCCAATTTGTTGCTTGTTGTTCTGCTGCACCTAAATCAGGACCTGCGAATGCCAATCCAGATAACATTGCAGTCCCTGCAAATGTGAGTAAAGAATTCCATTTCATCTTAGTGTAGTCCCTTCTCGTGAGTGATGGCTTCAACTTCGCGCATAGCTTCTTCGTTTAATTGATCGAGCTTATTGTTGGCAATGTACGAATACACACCACATAACAAGAAAGACAGCACGATGATGCCTAATCCTAGAGGGATACCCCAAGTGGTTACACCACCTGAAAGCGATGACAATAAAAACTCTTTGTTATAGCCAACTAAAAGCATAAAACCAACGTAGACAAACAGCATAATGCCTGTCAATGTCCAGCTCAGTGTGCTTTTCTTTTTGACCATTTCTTTGAATTTGGGATTCTGTAGAATTTGCTCTACTTGTCTCTCATCCATAAACAAGACTCCATATGAGACCCAACCGTAGGTCATTTTTTTTATTTAAATTATTCCGATTTTTAAATTAGCAAGATTTTGCATTGGTTGTAATTTAGACTTTGGTCGCTAAATTTTGATCAATTTGAACGTGACAGTTCATGGATGCGTTATCATTACACGAGATTCTCAAGTGTAAGTCCTATGAACAGTTGGTTGATTATTGGGGTACTCGCCCTCTACATCCTCATCCTTTTTATTTGCGCCTTTTTTGGTGAAAAACATGCCAGTCGGCTCAGCCCACGTGGACGTATGTTATTGTTTAGTTTGACCTTAGGCGTGTACTGTTCGTCTTGGACATTCTACGGCGCAACGGGTGCTGCTGTTCGTGAAGGGATCATTTTCCTTCCAATCTACTTAGGCCCACTTCTGTTTGTCTGGTTTGGTTATGATATTTGGCGTCGCTTAGGTCGAGTACGTCAGCACCATGCTATTTCCTCAATTGCTGACTTTGTGGCAGCACGTTATGGCAAAAGCGGACCTCTCGCCTCACTCGTCACCATTTTAGCCGTGATCGCCATCATTCCTTATCTTGCCTTACAACTGAGAGCCATTGCACTCAGTGCATCCGTGATGTTGCAACAAGATTCAGAAGTGATGAATCTGACCACCAATGGTGTACTTGCACTTACAGGGGTTCTAGCAATTTTGGCTATGATGTTTGGTACACGTCAGATTGCCAACACCGAACAGCATGGCGGTTTAATGCTGGCAGTCGCTTTTGAATCCTTTGTTAAATTATTTGCACTCCTCTGTGTCGCTTTTTTCTTTTTATTTGAACGCCCCGAAAACCTCATTCAAGTTTCCGCAGACGTATCCAAAACCTTCCATGAAATTCAACTGATGGGCGTGCCAGATACCTTTTGGATTCAAACACTTTTAGCAGCATTAGCGATTATATGTTTGCCACGCCAGTTTCATGTTGCTGTAGTTGAATTACGTGATGAAAAACATATTCGTGGTGCGCGCAGATGGTTTGCCGCTTACATCATTTTAACCGTTGTCGCGATTATTCCGATTGCAAGTTGGGCACTTCATGCTGCACCAGAATACATGGCAGTCCCTGATGTTGCCGTGCTGTCACTGCCTTTGAGCTATAACCAAGAATGGCTGACGCTCTTAGCATTCCTTGGAGGATTTTCGGCTTCAACTGGTATGCTTTTAGTCTCTTCAGTCGCACTCTCAATCATGCTCAGTAACGACTTGATTATGCCTGCGCTATGGCGCTTGGGTTGGATTTCTCGTCATGACAAGCGTTTACCTCGAATGCTGAAATTCACACGTCGCGTATGTATTTTGGCGGTCATGCTACTTGGATTCTTGTTCTTCCATTTCTTTAATGACATTGATCAGCTGTCAGTATTTGGTCTTTTGGCATTTAGTGCTGTTGCACAGTTTGCACCTGCACTTATTGGGGGGTTGTACTGGCGTGGTGGAAGTAAACAAGGGGTCTATGCAGGTCTCATCGTTGGTTTTGTGATGTGGAGTTACACACTGCTCTTACCAACAATTTTAAGAAGTTTACCAGATGAATATTATCAATTTACTTATTCGTTTCTGATGTTTGGCCCTCTGGGATTTGACTTATTAAAGCCTGAAGCATTACTTGGTTTTGAATCATTTGCGCCATTAACACATGGTGTAATTTGGTCACTTGGCTTAAATATCGTGCTCTACATCTGGATCTCACGAATTTATCGTCCAAGTATTGCTGAGCAAATACAGGCAGAAAGTTTCTTCTATTACGAAACTAAACCCCTACAAACGCAACAAACCTCAAATGAAGTTAATTATTTACATCATGATGTCGCACGATTAAAAGTGGGTGACCTGATCACGCTTGCCAAACGGATTACGGGTGAAGGTCCGACCATGCATGCGTTTAATCAATTCTGCTTATCCAATAATGTGATATTAAACGAAAACAGCAGTGCCAATGGGATGTGGTGGCGTTTCACTGAACAATATCTTGCTGGCACAATTGGAGCTGCATCGGCACGTACCCTACTCACTACAGCCATGGTTAACAATGGATTAGCACTTGGACAGGTCGCTAATATTCTAGACCAAGCATCACAATGGCAACGCTTTAACCAAAATCTAATTATGACCATGATCGACCACATGACCCAAGGGGTAAGTGTTGTCGATGAAAACATGTGTTTAGTCGCATGGAATAATCAATATCTCGTTTTATTCGATTATCCAAAAGATTTGGTATATGTGGGCTGCCCGATTGCAGACTTGATCCGATACAACGCAGAGCGCGGTGAATGTGGACCTGGTTCCGTTGAAGAGCACGTACGTAAACGTATTCATTGGATGAAAGTAGGTAGCGCTCATGAGTTTGAACGTATTCGTAAAGATGGTCGTGTTATCCAAATGCGAGGAAATCCAATCGAAGGCGGTGGCTTCGTGACGACATTTGCTGATATTACGGCATTCCGAGAAACTGAAGCACTACTTGAAGGACGCGTTCAAGATCGCACTCAACAACTTGCCAATGCCTTGGCAGAACAACAATTGGCACGTGAACAAGCTGACAAAGCCAATATGTCAAAAAGTCGATTCATTGCTGCAGCAAGTCATGATTTACTTCAACCTATGCACGCTGCACGGTTATTCAGTACGGCATTAGAACAAAGCATTCAAAATGAAGAAGATGCTAAAACGCTACAGCAACTCGATCGTGCCTTACATGGTGCAGAGAGTATGCTTTCTGCATTATTAGACATTGCACGTTTAGAAGGTGGAACAATACAACCTAAACGACAAGCCTATCCATTACATGACCTATTGAGTGACTTAGAACTACAATTTAAATCAATTGCAGCACAACGAGCGATCTCCTTCCGAGTGCATGACGTGAAATTCTGGATTGATACAGATCCTCAATGGATTCGCCGTATTATTCAAAACTTTGTCAGTAATGCCCTAAGATACACAGCAAAAGGTCGTGTAATTGTTGGGGTGTTACGTTCAGCAGAAAGAGCAAACCATATTCGTATTGGTGTTTGGGATACTGGTCCAGGGATTGCTGAACAACAACGTATTAAACTCTTCCAAGAGTTTGAACGTTGTGGACATACCTCGCCATGGGGTGAACAAGGTTTAGGTCTTGGACTCGCCATCGTTCAGAGAATGACCAGCATGTTGGGTTATCCTGTGCATGTGTATTCCGAGTTGGGTAAGGGTTCATGTTTTATGATTGAAGTCCCACTCATCGATGCACCAAAGGTTGTGACCGCACCAGTTCAAGCCACACCATTAAAATCTGCAGCGTATAAAATTTTATGTTTAGACAATGATGAAACTATTTTAGAAGGCATGGCAACTTTGCTTACTAAATGGGGTTATCAAGTGTTTAAAGCCACAGAACCTGAACAAGCGCTTGAGATTATTCAACAAGAGAACATTCAAGTTTGGTTGGTCGATCAACACCTGAATTCAAATAAAATAGGATTAGATTTTATTGTAGAACATCGTCAAGAAAATGTGCCTGTGGCATTGATTACAGCTGATTCAGATCCTGAGCTTCCGCAAAGACTCAAAGAGCTGAATATTGTCCTATTGAAAAAACCTCTCAAACCTGCCTCTCTACGTTCATGGTTATCAGGTTTAAAAATTTCAAAATAAGATTCGAAATAGTCACATTTTGATACATTCATCACCCAGTTTTTCCACGAAAAGCTGGGTGATTTTTATACATATTCACACCGTACTTTACAATGATTGGCAGATCTCAGCTTTAGAGGTGGCAAAAGAGAACAAAATAAAGCTAAAAAGAGCATTGGCAATTGACCAAAAAAATCAAAGTCCGATTTTCTATGGCAAAACACATCAAAAGTTGAAATATCATTTAAAACAAATAGTTACAAGTTTACTAACATCATGTTTTTAGATGACAAATTTACTCATCAAATAAAAATTAATACTTTAGTCTTATTCTTATTGCAATCAACATAATTCTAAATCTAGCCATCAGCACATCTTCGTTCGATTAAAGAAATCAAAGTGCCTCAAATTTTCTCGAGAATAAAAGTATCAAATGGAGTCTTGCAATGAACATTTCAGAAGCTATGCCACATGGTTTAGATCGTAATCACGAATTTCATCGCCAATATGGTGCCAATGCAATTTTGCCTGAAATCAAGTGGCAAGAAATTTTTCCATCTACATCCTTAAAAAATGTACATGTACGTGCCTTGGAACAGATTTACCAAACTGCAGTACCTTTGGCTTTACAGGTTTTTGAACAATTAAAATTTGATGTATTTACACCAGCAGCTTATCACCCTCAAGGCTTAGGTTTATTTGATAAATTGGCACAACAAGAAAATCAACTTATTCAACGTTTAGCATCAGAATGCCGAGATTTAGATGAACATACGCGTCATCAAGTGTGGAGTATGTTGTTGCGTGGTGGTGCCGTTTTGGTCTTTAAAGCTTGGCTTGGTAAAGTGAAAACTGGTGAAAATACGCTTGATACCACGCAGTTTGATGAAATTTCAGATTTACTCTTTATCAAAACACCGCCGCTTGCACTCGCAGAACAATTAGGCATCGATGCATATGCAGATTTCGATCATATTTTTCTCATGTATGGCAATGAGGTGTTTTTAGATCGTTTTAATGGACTTGAAACGGCTGCACTCTTTGTTGATCTGAAAGTTTATGATGCCGCTTTTTTAAGTCTTAGAGATGATCGCGTTGCAGAATATTTAAAACGCAAGGGCTATGTAACACAAGATCAAATTGATGAACTTCAATGTGCACTCAATCCTCTATATTGTAATGAGTTGACACCTAAACAGGACTGTTTAGCCTAAAGTAGATACGCATCGAAAAAAAGACCTTTGATTAGGTCTTTTTTTCAAATCTAAGAATCATTTAAACACGTTTTTCTTCGATGTTTAATGCATTAATCGCTAATACAGCCTGAGTACGATTTTGAACGCCTAATTTACGGAAAATCGCGGTCACATGCGCTTTAATCGTTGCTTCAGAAACATCAAGTTCGTATGCGATCTGTTTATTCAACAAACCTTCCGCAACCATCATTAACACTCGGAATTGTTGTGGTGTTAGAGATTGAATACGTTCTGCTAAAGCTGTTTCATCTGCAGCACGTGGATCAAAGTTTAAATTCGCAGGCAGGTTTGGTGGTAACCACATATCCCCTTCTAATACCTGACGAATCGCTTCACCAATGTGACTTGGATGCGCTGATTTTGGAATATAGCCCATTGCACCATGTGCAATCGAGCGTTGAATAATTGAAACTTCTTCATGCGCCGATACGACAATAATTGGTAACGATGGATACTGTGCACGCACATGCACCAACGCTGAGAAGCCTGATGCACCTGGAAGATTCAAATCTAAAAGCACTAAATCTGGTTCAGGACCTTTTTCTAAACGTTCATAAAATTCATTAACAGCAGCTGTTTCATGGATTTGGGCTTGCGGTAAGCTGTAACGAACTGCTTGAATTAAAGCATGACGAAACAGTGGATGATCATCAACGATTAAAATATTCATAAGCGAGGCGAGAGATCTCAAACACAATCAATATACTAACTGTGCTATAGCTGTTAAGGATATATAAATATTAACGAATTTTTGCAGAAAATGTCGGGCTAAATCTTACAAACGCGATTTTTTTATGTAATTTTGAAAATTCGATAAGCACATCACTTTTAAATATAAAATTTATTCAAATATTGAAATAGCTTATTCATAATCATAAATATACGTTTATTCAGTTATTTATCACTTATTTATATCTCAAAAAGATTAAATTATCGCTATATACGCAAAAATGATATTTATTCTTATTTTGCTTATTTTACAGAATAAGCATAAATCCACATAAATAGTGCATCCGAGATTAATTTTAAATTTTTAGGTTTGTACTATGTCTACTGCTCAACAAAAACCATTAAATATCGTTGCTGTCTCTGGCGGTCTAAATAATCCTTCAAAAACTGAAGCGCTTGTTCAAGCGATTTTGGATGAGTTAGGTGAAGCAACACCTATTAATGTGCATTTTATTAAATTTAGCGAAATCGGTCATTTATTAGGTGGTGCCATTTATCGCAATCAGCTGCCGCAACGTGTTCAAGATGATCTTGCTGCTGTTGAAGCCGCGGATGCATTGATTGTGGGAACGCCCGTATATCGCGCATCTTTCACAGGTTTATTTAAACATTTCTTTGACTTTGTAGAACAAACTGCGCTGGTTGATGTGCCTGTATTACTAGCTGCATCAGGGGGCAGTGATCGCCATGCCTTAGTACTTGAGCATCAATTGCGTCCTTTATTTAGCTTCTTCCAAGCACAGACTTTGCCAATTGGAGTTTATGCAACTGATCGTGATTTTACGCCTGAATACACCATTCACAGTGAACTATTACGTGCGCGCATTACCTTAGCCATTGCTCGTGCTTTACCAATTTTAGAGTGGGCACCAGCCAAAGGTAAACGTGCTGAGGTTGTGAAAGATAAAACCCAACAAGCCAATCAAAACTTGGGCATTAACAAACAAATTGAACAAGAAGAAGTATTACCTTCAGCAGCAGTACCAAGTTTAGATGCAGCAGAGTCACGCTTGCATCACAAGAATAATGCTGCCCCAAAAATTGAAGTGGCATAAATATAATTGAATCAATGAGGGTATAAGCCATGTCTAATGCAGAAAAGCAAGCGATTAAATTTGCCTATTGGGTTCCAAATGTCAGTGGTGGTCTTGTCGTCAGTAATGTTGAACAACGAACAGACTGGAGCTACGACTACAATGTTCGACTCGCGCAAGCTGCTGAAAAAAGTGGATTTGAATATGCTTTGACACAGATTCGATTCACGGCAGGATACGGTGCGGAGAATCAGCATGAATCTGTAAGCTTTAGTCATGGCTTATTGGCAAAAACTGAAAAGTTACGTGTAATCGCAGCAATTTTACCAGGCCCTTGGAAACCCGCGCTGGCGGCTAAACAGCTCGCGACAATTGATCATTTAACCAATGGTCGTATCGCTATTAATGTTGTGAGCGGATGGTTCCGTGGTGAATTTGATGCCATCGGTGAAGAATGGCCTGAACACGATCAACGATATGCACGTTCAGAGGAGTTTATTCGTAGCTTAAAAGGTATTTGGACGCAGGATAACTTTAGTTTTGATGGAAAATATTATCAATTTAAAGACTACACCTTGAAGCCAAAACCTGTTCAAAGCCCACATATTGAAATTTTCCAAGGGGGTAGCTCGCGTGCCGCACGTGATATGGCATCTCGTGTTTCTGATTGGTATTTCACCAATGGAAACACGCCTGCTGAAATTAAAAAGCAGATTGATGACATCCGTGAAAAAGCCAAGCTGAATCACCATCAAGTCAAAATTGGGGTGAATGCCTTTATCATTGCTCGCGATACTGAAGAGGAGGCAAAAGCTGTACTTCAAGAAATCATTGACAATGCAAATGTAGAAGCAGTCAATGCCTTTGGTGATGCAACTCGTGAAGCTGGTGCCGCAACTCAAGAAGGTGAAGGTAACTGGGCAAAATCAACATTTGAAGATCTTGTCCAATACAACGACGGGTTCAGAACAAATCTCATCGGTACACCGCAACAAATTGCTGAACGTATCGTTGAATTAAAATCAGTTGGTGTGGACCTGATCTTATCTGGCTTCTTACATTTTATAGAGGAAGTTGAATATTTTGGTGAAAAAGTACTGCCTTTAGTTCGAAAACTCGAAGCTGAACAGCAACAACACATCACCGCTAAATCAGCTTAATTGGTCTTCGATTAATTAACAACGATCTGAATGAAATCAGCGCTTTGTTCAGTCTTGTTTTGACCCTGATAACTATAATAATAGCGTCATGCAGTAGCAACTTACCCCCCAAGGCTCGGCTTGGGGGCTTTTTATTGGATAGTTCATATAATCTGATCAGCAACAGTACATCGAAAATTGAATAAATCGTACATTGTTCCGCTGTTGCACGGTTATAATCACCTCAAAAATGAAGACAGCACAGCCTTATGGGTTCAATTCAATCAATAGAACATTCAAACAATTCCTCTGGTGCTTCAGCGAATAAAATGGCGGTTCATATTATTTTCGCTATTGCATTAGCGCATGGATTACATGATCTGATCCAGTCTTGCTTACCTGCCATTTATCCCATGCTGAAACTTAATTTTGACTTGAGCTTTACCCAAATCGGGATTATTTCTTTGGTCTATCAAATGACTGCATCTATTCTGCAACCTTGGGTTGGACTCTACACTGATAAGCATCCTAAGCCCTACCTCCTCCCTTTGGGTATGTGCGTTACACTGCTAGGTATCGTTCTGCTGGCATTTGCATGGACTTTTCCAATCTTACTGATTTCAGCAGCACTCATCGGTGTGGGCTCATCTGCCTTTCACCCAGAAGCCTCACGAGTAGCGAGAACAGCATCAGGTGGTCGCTTCGGAACTGCTCAATCCGCTTTTCAAGTGGGTGGTAATAGCGGCTCTGCCGTTGGGCCACTGTTGGCCGCAGCAATTATTGTACCGAACGGCCAAGCCTCAGTTGCTTGGCTCATGATATTTGCCATTTTCGCTATTTATCTGCTTTACAGAATCAGTCGATGGACCATTCAATATGCTGTTCAAGCTGCTTCAGCAGTAAAAGCCAAGCAATCAACACCGTTGAAAGGTTCTAAACTTGTACAGGGAATTGTGATTATCTGTGCGTTAATGTTTGCAAAATTCACGTACATTGCAAGTATTGGAAATTACTATACCTTCTATTTGATCGAAAAGTTTCAGGTCAGTATTCAACAGGCTCAGCTTTATTTATTTGCTTTTTTAGCTGCAGTAGCAATCGGTACTTTTGCTGGCGGCCCTGTCGGTGACAAAGTAGGTCGTAAAGCTGTCATTTGGATTTCCTTCATTGGCATGGCACCCTTTGCATTACTCATGCCACATGTGAATTTGATGTGGACGTGTATCTTTGCGATTCTTGCTGGATTGATTATGTCTTCCGCATTTTCAGCAATGGTTGTATATGCACAAGAAGCGATGCCAGGTCGTGTCGGCATGGTCTCTGGTTTGATGTTTGGTTTGATGTTTGGGATCAGCGGTATCGCGGCAGCAGCTTTGGGCTATGTGGCAGATCATCAAGGTATTCGTTGGGTATTTCACTTTAGCTCATACTTACCACTACTGGGTTTATTGACCTTCTTTTTACCCAGAACCAATCAATCTGCGTAAGATGATCATCGCTACGATCTCAGTTAGGATTAAAAGCAATTAAGGTTTATTTTTAGGCAAAGGTTTATTATGTATACAGGTATCGTGCAAGGGTTAGAAAAAGTATTAGATATACAGCATAAAGAGGGATATCGGACTTTTGTTATTTCTAATGCGCTCAATCTTTTTCATGATGTATTTATCGGCGCCAGTGTTGCGATTAATGGTGTTTGCTTAACCGCTACACAAATTGATCTGATCGCTGGTCAAGTGCATTTTGATGTTTCAAATCTAACACTTGAATTAACCACTTTAGGTCAACTCAACGTCGGTGATGAGGTCAATATTGAACGCTCCGCTAAAGTAGGTGCTGAGAATGGTGGGCATAATTTATATGGTCATATTGAAGGCACTGCAACCGTAAAGCATTTAAGCAAAAATGGTGAAACGTTTCATATCGACCTTAAAATTCCAAATGGCAATATCAAATATTTCTTCTTAAAGGGCTTTATCGGTTTAAATGGCTGCAGTTTGACAGTCAATCGAGTTGATCGTGCAAACAATCAAATCTCAATCGATCTTATTCCAGAAACTTTACGCTTAACCACATGGAAATATGTTCAAGTCGGCGATCAAGTCAATTACGAAATTGATCAGATGACACGTACGCTTGTCGATACTTTAGAAAATATTCATCAAAAATAAATAAAAGCCTCTACGATAGAGGCTTTTTTCATAATCAATTCGATCTAAGAGTAGAAACTCGGATCTGGAACTTTTCCAGTTAATGCCCACTCTCCGACTTCCTGATATTTATAATCAATTGGATCATGCAGGGTTTGGGTTCGTACATTACGCCAGAATCGATCTAAATTCAGTTTTGCAGTAGACGCGCGTGCACCCATCACTTGAAAAATATTTTGTGTCACATAAAGTGAAGTATGAGTCGCTGCAATTTTGGCGGTGGCGATTGCAATTGAGACTTCACCACGTTGCTCCGCAGTTAATGTTTCCCCTTCATCCCACGCCTTTTGTAATGTATTGATCGCTTTTTCCGCGAGCAAGCGCACACCTTCAAGTTGCACATAAAATTCGGCGAAATGCTTCTGGGTAAATGGATCATTCACCGCTTGTTCAACCAGTGATTTCGACCAAGCTTTTTGTGTTTGAACTGTCTCTTTCGCAACATTGAACGCTCCCTCAGCAACACCTAAAAATAAATGCACGAAAATCAGTTGAGCAATTAGCGGTCTCAAACTTGAATAAGGTGTACTTAAAGGACCGGGATTGAGGAGTAATTCATCCTTGCGAATTTTGACCTGTTCAAAATGACTGGTACCACTATCCGTTTGACGTTGCCCCATATTATTCCAATCCCCAAGAAAGCTCACGCCCTCTCGTGCTGTTGGAATCACGCCAATCAGTAACTTTCCATCTTCATTAAATCCCGAACAGAGCAAGATATCTGAATCAATTGATCCAGAACAAAAACTTTTATCACCATGGAAGATAAATTCTTCATCAGAAACTTGTTTCGCGGTTGTTCTACGATCTAATGGATTTAACGTATTTCCCCAAAATAAGTTGTGTTTGGCAGTTTGTCTAAACCAATCTCCATATTGAGCTGGCTGTGCAAAAAGTTGTACCGTCGCAATAAGCAAATGATGAAAGCCATATACATGCGCAAGTGAACTATCAACTTGAGCAATGGTTTGAATAGTTTTAAAAATCGTGCTCCAAGTTGCACCTTGCCCACCAAATTCTTTTGGAATAGATAAAGACAACAAACCACTTTGTCGAATTAGATCTCGCTGAGCCTTTGGGTTTCCACCTTGTTTATCTCGTTCTGCTGCGGTTTTCGCAAACTCAGATGCAAGTATTTGCGCAGTCTCAAGTGGCGTTTCAGGATTAAAATTTAGGGGAGAATTCATTGTTATATTCCGTATCGCATCTGCTGATAAGCTTAGCAGATCAACATGATTTGACTTATCACAATGCCTGCTTTTCTTATCACTGAACTAAAAATACCGCTAGTTGAACTAACGGTATTTAAAACATGACTTCGTCTGTTTAATCGGGATTACTGCTGTGATTTCACTTCAGCAATTAATTGATCCACGACCTGTGGATCTGCCAAAGTTGAGGTATCGCCCAAACTATCTAGCTCATTAGCGGCAATTTTTCTCAAAATTCGGCGCATAATCTTGCCTGAACGTGTTTTGGGTAATGCTGGCGCCCAATAAATTGCATCTGGTGTAGCCACAGGTCCTAAAACTTTTCTTACCCAACCTACCAGCTCTTTCCTGAGTTCTTCTGACTCTGGCGTATCTGCCTGTAAAGTTACATAGGCTGCAATCCCTTGACCTTTGATGTCATGTGGCATACCCACAACGGCTGCTTCTGCAACATGTTCATGTGCAACCAATGCACTTTCAATCTCTGCAGTCCCCAAGCGGTGTCCCGAAACGTTCAGAACATCATCCACTCGCCCCGTAATCCAGTAATAACCATCTTTATCACGGCGTGCACCATCTCCCGTGAAATAATTCCCTGGATAAGTTGAGAAATATGCCTCGATAAAACGATCTGGATCACCCCAAATGGTACGCATTTGTCCTGGCCAAGAATCTTTGATCACCAAATTACCTTCAGCCTCTCCTTCTAGCTCTTTACCATCAGCATCAACCAAAGCAGGTTGTACACCAAAGAATGGGCGTGTTGCAGAACCAGGTTTAAGTGCAGTTGCGCCCGGTAAAGGCGAAATCATGAAGCCACCTGTTTCAGTTTGCCACCATGTATCTACAATTGGACAACGACTTTCACCAACTACGGTGTAGTACCAGTTCCAAGCTTCAGGATTAATTGGCTCACCGACGGAGCCCAACAAGCGTAAGCTACTACGGTCACTTTCACGGATAAATGCATCACCTTCACGCATCATCGCTCGGATCGCCGTTGGTGCCGTATATAAAATTGTGACGTTGTGCTTATCTACAATATGTCCAGTGCGTGCCCAAGTTGGGTATTGTGGAACACCCTCAAACATCAATGTTGTCGTCCCATTTGAAAGTGGACCATACAACACATAAGAATGACCAGTAATCCAACCGACATCAGCGGTACACCAGAAAATATCATCTTGTTTTAAATCAAATACTTCCCTAAAGGTAAAGTTCGCGTAAGTCAGATAACCGCCTGTAGTATGTAGCACACCTTTAGGTTTACCCGTTGAGCCTGAAGTATATAAAATAAACAGCGGATCCTCTGAATTCATTGGTTCAGGTGGACAGATATCTGTGACTGTCATGATTTCCATGTGATACCACAGGTCACGACCTTCATGCATTGTGATTGGGTTACCAGTACGATGCACCACAATGACATTTTGTACAGAGCTCGTCCCTTCAAGCTCCATCGCTGCATCAACGTTTTCTTTCAGTGGAATTGGCTTACCACCCCGCATGCCCGAGTCTGCTGTAATGATGACTTTTGCTTGGCTATCATCAATACGACTTGCTAAAGAATCTGGTGAAAAACCTCCAAACACCACGCAATGTACCGCACCAATACGTGTACATGCCAACATCGCAATGGCTGCTTCAGGGACCATTGGCATATACAGAACAACACGGTCGCCTTTGATCACGCCATGCTTCTTGAGAACATTGGCAAAACGACAAACTTCATCGTGTAATTCTTCAAATGAAATAATTTTATGGCGTGATGGATGATCACCTTCCCAAATAATCGCAGGTTTATGTGGGTGTTCTTTTAAATGTCGATCGAGACAGTTTTCACTGACATTTAATTGGCCATCTGCAAACCATTCAACTTTGTAATTCTCTTTATCAAAGTTGGTATTTTTGACTTGTGTAAAAGGCTTAATCCAGTCTAGTTTCTTGGCTGCTTCGGTCCAAAATGCTTCGGGGTTTTCAATAGATGCTTTATACCGCTCGAAATATTGCTCTTCATTGGTTCGTGCAGTTTTTTTAAAAACTTCGGGTACTGGATATATTTCATTCATAATTCGCATCCTTGATTTATGTTTCTCATCTCGAGAGTTGTCTTGATCATACTGATCATTTTTTGTCTTATATCTTGAGTATGACTATACTTTAAAATTTCAAACAATCATGCTTTGGTCGTAGACTGAGCATTCATTTATTTCAAAAGTTATCCGTATCTTCTTGCCAATTGAACAACCTAAAATATCTAACAATCAATGATCCGAATCATTGCTGATCATCATTCATAAGCAAGTAAAATCTGTCGTTGTCAAAAAACTCCATTTTTTTATCAATAAATACCATTTCGATTTTTTTGTTGGACAAGGTGCTGAATGTTTATAAAAACATGCAATTTTTTTGTTATTTTCAGTTTATTCAATGAATAAAAATGACGATAAAACCTGCGAACGTGATTTTTATTCACTGTATTTTCAGGCAAAATGTAAACATTCAATACATTTGGAACACTCGTGGCTGAACAACAAAATTCTTTGAGTCAGGTGGCTCAAGGTACGACTCAACTTCTACAAGATGCAAGTGAGAAAACGGCTCAAACCGTCATTGCACATACTGCGAAATACAATGATGCATATACCACCATTGATAAAATCATGGATGGCTTTTGGGAACGAATCCCTTATATCTGTATTGCTTTGATTGTATTTACCTTATTTTGGTTGTTGTCTAAGCTGTTCAAATTATTTGTCAGAAAAGCACTTTCAGAGCGTTCATATACCAAACAAAATTTAGTGCTCGTCCTCAACCGCGTCGGTAGCTCTTTTATTATTTTCTTTGGCTTCTTAATTGCGATGGTTATTGCAATTCCAGGGTTTACACCTGGACAGCTGATGAGTGCACTGGGGATCGGATCTGTCGCAATTGGTTTTGCATTTAAAGATATTTTTCAAAACCTGCTCTCTGGTATCTTAATTCTACTCGGTGAACCCTTCAAAATTGGCGACGATATCATTGTGAATGGTTTAGAGGGGACCGTTGAAGATATTCAAATTCGTGCAACCTACTTACGTTCACCTGATGGTCGCCGTATCGTCATTCCCAACGCAACGGTTTATACCAATGCAGTTACTGTTAATACGGCATATCCACGTCGTCGTTGTGAATTCGTGGTCGGTATTGGTTACGAAGATGATGTTCAAAAAGCGAAAGATATTATTTTGAGTATTTTAGACCGGGATCAACAAATCCTCAGTCAACCTGCATTTAGCGTGAATGTCTCTGCCTTAGCTGATTTCTCAATCAACCTCACTGTACGTTGGTGGGTGAATACGGGTGAAACTGCGACATCTACATCTATTAGTTTAGTTCAAGAAAAAGTGATTCAAGCTTTTGCTGAACATGAAATCTCGATTCCATATCCAGTTCAAGAGGTTAAAGTCTATCGCGGAGATTCTTCACAAGAAGATGAATCACCACGTGCTAAACAGACGACCTAACACATAAGGAATCACCGTCTCAGTACGAATAATTCGGTTGCCTAAGCTGACAGCTTGGCAGCCGTTTTTTATGAGTAAATCAATCTCATAAGGAATATAACCACCTTCAGGCCCAATCAATATCGTACACGGGTGCTCAATCGCATGAGGCATACTGTGGGTTGCATAAGGATGTGCTACATAAGCTGGTCGTTCAACGGAAATCATTTGAGGAAGAACATCTTCCACAAAAGGTTTAAAGCGTTTATACATTTCGATTTCAGGTGGAAATGTATCACCCGCTTGTTCTAAGCCCAGTTGAACATAGTGATCAATTTGTTGTAAAAATGGTGTTTGCCAATAGCTTTTATCGACCCGATAGCTGTGCAGCAAAATGATTTTTTCTACGCCTAAAGTTACAGCATCTTGAATCAATCGTCTCAATACTTTCGGTCTAGGCATAGCAACGATTAACGTTACAGGTAATTTCTTCGGTACAGGCTCTTCATAAAGTGGCTGAATTAAGATTTTCCTTTCAGAAATTTCTATGACCTCAGCTGTATATCGACCAGCACCTCTAATACCAACCTTTAAAGTATCTCCAATTTTAATATCAAGTTGATGCTTCAGATGCTCAATTTGGCGTGCAGATTGAATCGTCCAGAGGTCATCCTGTGCTGATGCAGGATCAAGCAATACAATATTCATATACTTAAAAACTAAAGGTATTGATTCAGGACATGAATATGTTTTTGCAATGACCCTGTATTCCGTTGCATGATCTTTTGAGCCTGATTTTGTACTGCTAAAATCGTTTCATCCTGAGATAAGCACTGAATAAGATGATTCACCACCTCTTCCGTAGTTTGACCGATTAGAATCCCTTTTTCTTCCACAAATTCATCGACAATGGTTTGAAAGTTAAAGTAGTTCGGTCCAATCACAGTCGGGACATTGAGTGATATTGGCTCTAAGATATTATGCCCACCGCCAGGTTCATTTAATGATCCACCCACAAAACTTGCTTGGCTCAATGCATACCAAATCCACATTTCACCCATACTATCAGCAAGATAAACTTGTGTATCAGCCTCAATGATTTCACCTAAACTACGTCGATGCATTTTTAACTCATGACTTTGAATGGCTTGTGCAACTTCATCAAAACGTTCTGGATGACGCGGTACAATAATCAGCAAGACGGCAGGATGATCATTTAAATAATCTTTAAACTTAGATAACAGATTTTTCTCTTCAGGATGATGTGTGCTTGCAATCGTAATAATTTGGCGTGCTTGCAAATCCCAATCTTGATGAATTTGTTGCGCTTTCAATAGCATTTCTTCGGGCGCATGAATATCAAACTTAATACTACCCACTGTTTGACTATGCGCTGTAGCAGCACCTAAAGCCCTAAATCGATTCAGTGAAGCTTCATCTTGAGCCAAAAGTTGAGTCAGACCGCTGAGCATAGGCTGAGTAATACTTGGTACTTTGGCGTATCCTTTTGCTGACTTTTTAGATAAACGTGCGTTCACCAAAAAAGTGGGTATTTTACTAATTTTCGCCTGATCAATTAAATTGGGCCATAGTTCTGTTTCAACCAAAACCAACATTTTGGGTTGATATTTTTTAAAAAAAGCACTGACTAATTTTTTTTGATCTGCAGGTAAATATACTGCTTGAAAAAGATCTACATATGGTGCTTTTGCAAATAAGGATTTAGCTCGTGCCTGACCTGTTTTGGTGGTATTCGAAACCAACACAGCATACCCAAGCTTTAAATAATGTTCTATCAGAGGTTGTGCAGCATTGGTTTCTCCAACTGAAACCACATGAAACCATATCGCATTAAGATTTTTTGGAGATTGAAACGGACCGAAGCGCTCTAAGCACTCTTGATGAAATTGCTCAATATTGTCTGCTCGCTTTTTTATACGCCATTTATAAATTGGCTTTAGTAAAGCCAATGCTGCGTTATACCAAAATGGAGTTGTCAAAACGTAAGACCTCGAGCATTCTTAAAAAAATAGGGCATGACCACGAAGTTGAGATCATACCCTGCGAATTTTTTCGGTTCAAATACTTATCTTAAATTTCAATTTCCTTGTAAAAAAGGATAATCGATATAGCCCTCAGCCACATTCGTCCCGATCATATTTTCTAACTTTAATTCATTCAAAGGAGCATTCTGTACCAAACGCTCATATAAATCAGGATTGGCGATATAATCTTTACCAAAAGACACTGCATCAGCTTGACCTGAAGTGAGAAGTTGTAAAGCATCCTCTCGACTTAAACGCATATTGGCAATAAAAGGAATACCTTGTCCACGCGCTTTTAATTCTTGACTAATACTGTCTTCTGCCAAATATTCACGTGTAAAGAAAAATGCAATGTTTCTTTGACCGAGTTGTTCTAACACATAACCAAAAGTTTCACGTGGATCATCATCACCCATATCGTGTTCATCACCACGAGGAGCTAAATGTACACCTACTCGACCAGCACCCCAAACTTCAATTAGCTCATCCACGACTTCTAACAAGAAACGCGCACGATTTTCCACCGAGCCACCATATTCATCTTCACGCTGATTGGTTTTCGATTGCAAGAATTGATCAATTAAATAACCATTCGCCGCATGCAATTCCACACCATCAAATCCTGCCTCTTTAGCACGAATTGCTGCTTGTTTATATTGCGCTGTAATCGCATGAATTTCAGAAATTTCTAATGGACGTGGCAAGACATAAGGACGTTTCGGACGCAACAAACTGACATATCCGGCTTGTTGAACAGCACTCGCCGAAACGGGTATATCACCCTTCAGTAAATCTGGATGTGACACACGTCCAACATGCCAAAGCTGAGCGACAATTAAGCCATTTTTTTCATGAACAGCTTGGGTTACTTTCTTCCACCCTTCCACTTGAGCATCAGTGAATAATCCTGGCGTATTTGAATAACCATTCGCCTCCTCAGAAATTACGGTCGCTTCTGAGATAATTAATCCACTACTTGCCCGTTGCGCATAATACTCAGCCATCATTTCTGTTGGTACACGATCATCTGTCGCACGACTACGCGTTAAAGGTGCCATAACCACGCGATTTTTGAGCTTTAATTCACCAAAGACTACTGGGCTACTAAAATCAGTCATTCATTTATCCTCTTCACTCATTATCGTTAGAGTGATTGTTGAAGGTGTTCTGCAAAACTTTTTATCAGTGCTTCATTACGAGAAAAATAAGACCATTGACCATGCTTAGTAACATGAACCAAACCTGCTTGTTGTAAAACAGATAAATGATTAGACATGGTTGACTGAGATACATCTGCAATTTTTTCAATCTGTCCTGCACATACGCCACGACTAAAATCTTGCACACACTCATCTTGTGGAATAAAGCGCTCTGGATCTTTTAAACATTGTAAAATTTGGCGGCGTATCGGGTTCGATAAGGCTTTAAAAATTGCTTCAGTATCCATCTCATTTCACTCAAGTTAATGATCTGCACTGTGCTGAACTCATTATATCGATTTTTATAGATATTAATATCGAATTATTACGATATTTAACAAATCGAGTTTATGAATGACTGTGCCGAATAATTCTGATTCTAACATTGAACTGATTTAATCTAGCAAGCTTCGTGCTAGAACAAAAAAAAGCAGGGCTTTTGCCCTGCTTTTTTTTAAAAATGATTAAAGCCCTTGTTTCAAACTAGCTTCAATAAATTTATCAAGATCACCATCTAACACGGCACCCGTGTTTGAGTTTTCAACGCCAGTACGTAAGTCCTTAATACGTGAATCATCCAACACATAAGATCGAATTTGGCTCCCCCACCCAATATCCGATTTAGAATCTTCTAGTGCTTGAGCTGCTTCATTACGCTTATTCATTTCCAATTCGTACAATTTAGCACGAAGCTGTTTCCAAGCATGATCACGGTTAGCATGTTGTGAACGCTGGTTCTGACAAGCCACCACAATTCCAGTTGGTGCATGGGTTAAACGCACTGCAGAATCTGTTTTGTTAATGTGCTGACCACCTGCACCTGAAGCGCGGTATGTATCCGTACGGACATCTGCTGGATTGATCTCAATTTCAATGTTGTCATCAATTTCTGGAGACACAAAAACCGCTGAGAATGAAGTGTGACGACGGTTGCCTGAGTCAAAAGGTGATTTACGGACTAAGCGATGTACACCTGATTCAGTACGTAACCAACCATAAGCATATTCGCCTTCTACACGAATAGTTGCCGATTTAATCCCAGCCACATCACCGTCAGATTCTTCCATTAACTCAGCTTTAAAGCCATGACGCTCAATCCAACGTAAGTACATACGTAATAGCATAGATGCCCAATCTTGAGCTTCAGTACCACCTGACCCCGCTTGAATTTCGACATAGCAAGGATTTGGATCCATTGGATTACTAAACATACGTCTGAATTCAAGTTTAGCCAGTTCAGCCTCAGCTGAATCAAGTTCTGCTTGAACATCTGCAAGCATTTCTTCTTCATCCGCTTCTACAGCAAGATCAAGCATCGCTTGTGCATCATCAAGTTGTGTTGCTAAACCATCTAAAACATTTAAAACGTTTTCGAGCTCACCTTTTTCTTTTGCCATCGCTTGAGCACGATTTTGATCATTCCAAATTGCTGGATCTTCAAGTTCGCGGAGAACCTCCTCTAAACGCTCTTTCTTTAGATCGTAGTCAAAGATACCCCCGTAGTGTTTGACCACGTTCGTTCAAGTCTTTCAGCTGGAGAAGATAAGGATTAATTTCCACGGTGTAGATCCTAAATATGTCTATATCAAAATTGGCAATATTTTAACACAGCCAAGTAAAACTTGAGAGTTTGCTTTTTTATTCAATATTCTCTTGACCGTTGTTTAGTTATTATTAACAATACATTTAATTATTAAAAAATACTTACTTTATTTTTACAACAATAAGCAGAGACTTATGAAAATGAACAAAACCTATTTGGCTTTGGCCATCCTCCCTTTGACAACTTCAGCTATGGCCTACCAAGCTCAAATTGATGCTGGATATACCTATTTTGACCATGATAGTCTCAAGGTTGATTATCACGGTGTATTTGAAACAGAAGGTACTTATTACTTCAAAGCAGTTGATACTGAAAATAAACCACTTGATGAGGCTGCATTTCTTGGCCACCATAATCGCGTTTCAGCGAAATATAGTTTTCAGCATATTAAAGACGATAAAGTGTATATAAATGAAATAGTTGCACAAAGCAAACAAGAGCTGCACGGCTATTCAATAGGGGGAGAATATTATATTGATCAACTGTACTTCACAGGTGAGGTCGGTCGTCAACATTATAAAGTGGAGTCACGCTCAAGCTCACTAAACGGTTCATCTCATGCTAAGCAGCGTTTCGATATAACCACCTATAGAGCTCTCGTTGGTTATACTCCTATTCAAAATTTACTGATAGCAGTAGGTATTAATGCTTATAAAGGTGAAGGCTTTGATGAAAATGCTTTTGCTTTAAAAGCCAAATATGTCACCCCATTAGGCCAAAATGGTCAATATTTCAATTTAGAATTGGATGGTAGTTTTGGACATGATATTGATTCGATTACATTTGGTGGGGATTATTATTTAACTCAACGCTTAAGCCTAGGTAGTGCTTATACGCGAGATACGAATAGCACTAGTAAAATTCATAAAGACGAATACCAATTACGTGGCAAATACTTTATCAATAATAACCTCTCTCTTGGGAGTATTTTAAGATTCAGTGATGATGAAGATAAGTTTAATATAAACGGAACATATCGATTCTAATTCCATTCAACATGGGGAAGTAGCAGTTCCAAAACTGCTACTTTCGTTCAAATTGCATACAATTCATATTCAAAAGCAACATAAAATGACTAAAACACCTTATCTTTCACATGAATTAACATGTTTTTTTATTTTTTAAAATCAATAACTTAAATTTTTATTTTTACATAAAAATTACACAAGATACATTACTGTTACTTTTGCTTGATTGATCCTTCATGATTTTCCCCTACACTGAACTTGTAACAAAAAATGTATTAACAACTAACTCTATTGAGGGGAAGTATCCATGAAAAAATTAGCAATCGCGTCTGCACTTCTTTCTGCTTTAGCTGTAACTGGAACTGCAAATGCATATCAAGCTGAAGTAGGTGCTTCTGCAGGTCTTATCGATCCTGATAATGGTAGTACAAGTGGTTCATTTGGTGTTGATGGTACTTATTATTTCCAACCAGTTCAAACACGCAATGCTCCACTAGCTGAAGCTGCATTCCTTGATCGTGCAAGTAATGTAAATGCGAAATACCAATACAGCGAAGTTGGTGATGATGAAAGACATCAATACGGCGTAGGTGTTGAATACTTCGTACCTAATTCTGATTTTTATGTAAGCGGTAATGTTGGTCGTGATGATCGTAAATTTGATATTGGACCTGATTTTGATGAGACAGTTTATGGTGCTGAAGTAGGTTATTTGCCTGCACCTGGCTTATTAATTGCAGCAGGTCTTAAGGGTTACGATAACGACTATGATGATGGTGTTGACCCAACATTACGTGCTAAATATGTAACTACATTGTCTAACGGTAAAGATATCAACTTAGAAGCTGGCGCTGCATTCGGTGACCTTGATGAATATAATCTAGCTGCTGATTACTTCATCGATAAAACTTTAAGTGTTGGTGTGGATTACTATAGTAAAGATACTGGTCCTGCAGATACAAACGAGTTTGGTGTAAGCGCACGTAAATTCTTCACACCTCAAGTAAGCTTAGAAGGTCGTGTAGGTTTCGGTGAACTTGCAAATAATGATTACAACAAGTTCGGTTTAGCTGCTAAATATCGCTTCTAATATCTTAATTAAAATTTAGTGTTTCTTAAAAGCCCATCTTAATGATGGGCTTTTTTTGTGCAAAATCCCGATGGAATGTCATTTTTTGTGCATTGACTCATCCCCTTTTGTTCTTACAATAGAAATCAGCTGTCACAAAACAGTCATATTTCTATAACAAAGAGAGTCAATATATGTTTAAAAAAATTACACTTGCGACTGCACTTATTGCAAGCTTAGGAACTGCACATGCGTATCAAGCTGAAGTTGGGGCTACAGCCAAATTGATCGATCCTGATAATGGTAGCAATTCTGCAGGTTTTGCGCTTGATGGCACATATTATTTTAATCCTGTTCAAATCAAGAACTCTCCATTGAACGAAGCTGCATTTTTAAATCGTTCGAGCAACGTGAATGCAAAAGTATCTTATGACGACTTTGATGTAGTCGAATACTGGAATTATGGTGTTGGAATTGAATACTTTGTTCCAAATACTGATTTCTATCTAAATGCCAATCTTTCTCAGGAAACTCAAAAAATACCTAACACCACTGATAATGATGTCACAAACTATAAAATTGAAGCTGGTTATTTCTTAGCACCATCTTTATTGGTCGCAGCTGGTTTACGTGGTTGGGATGATGACAACGATGATGGTATTGACCCTACTATTCGAGCAAAATATGTCACTCAAATTGGCACAAATGATGTGAATTTAGAGGCTGGAGCTGCATTTGGTGATCTAGACGAGTTCTCGTTAAGAGGCGATTATTATATTGATAAATCACTCAGCGTGGGTGTTGACTATTTCAATCAAGATTTCAATGGCGGATCTTTTGATGAGTTTGGTGTAAATGCTAAAAAATTCTTCAATCAGCAAATAAGTGTCGAAGGACGAATTGGTTTTGCAGATGACGGCAATACTTTTGCTGTACGTGGTGCATACCGCTTCTGATCTTTGAGTGCTAAAAACCGCTCTGATGAGCGGTTTTTTTATTGATGCATATGTACAATGCGCATTTGTAAACTGGTATTACCATTAAAGGTATTTTTATCCAGCTCATAGACCAAGCGAATTTCATTGAGCATCGGATCAAACTGATATTTATCTGCTGCGTTAAAGGCGATTGCCTCTACCACTTGACCATTTTCTAAAGCTACACGCAGTTTCAAGTGCACATCCTTAAGCCAGCGATAATCCAAAATTTTAAATACTCCCTCGAATACAGGCGCAGGAAACTTTTGCCCCCAAGGACTTAAATTTTGTAATACGTCCACCGTTTCAATTTGGAAAGCTGAAGCTGGCAACTCCCCATCCGTCCATAAGGTTGCAGTAAACAGACTTTCATCTTGACTGGCAATCAACTGCTCAAATACCTGCTTAAACTCAGCAAAATGTTCTTTTTTAATGGTTAGACCTGCAGCTGCAGCATGCCCACCAAAGTGACTGACAATATGTGGATATTTCTCAGCCACACGCTCAATCGCATCCCGAATATGAATTCCCTCAATTGAACGCGCTGAACCTTTGATATGAATGTCATCTTCATCACGGGCAAAAACGATACTCGGACGATGGAACTGCTCTTTTAAGCGTCCTGCCACAATTCCAATCACGCCTTGATGCCAATGTGGCTCAAACATAATTAACGCTGCAGGTATTGCATCCTTATCTAGCTGAATTTGATCTAATGCAGTCAATGCTTCTTGTTTAATCTTACCTTCTACCTGACGACGTTCCACATTGAGTTGATTCAGCTGTTCCGCTAAAGGATATGCTGTAGCCAAGTCGGATGCTAAGAGACATTCGATGCCAATGTCCATGGTTTCCATACGCCCTGCCGCATTAATTCGCGGTCCAATCACAAAACCTAAGTCTTGCGCTGTCAGTCCTGCAGGATCACGTTTGGCAATATCTAATAAGGCTGAAATCCCAGGGCGACATAATCCTTGTTGAATCCGCTTTAGACCACTGTCGATTAAGATTCGGTTGTTATAATCCAAACTGGCAACATCGGCATAGGTCCCAAGCGCAACCAAATCCAAATAGTTAGTCATTTGTGCAAAAGACTTGCCCATTTTTTTACGATGACTGGATAGGTTCGCCAACACATAAAAGGCAACTCCTACTCCTGCCAAAGCTTTACTTGGAAACTCACAACCGAGTTGATTCGGATTCACCACTGCCTCAGCCATAGGCGTTGGCTTGGTTGTGAGATGGTGATCGGTAATAATTACTTGCATCCCATGATCTTGAGCTTGCTTAACTCCATCATGACTTGAAATGCCATTGTCGACCGTAATCAACAAATCAGGCGTAAAGTTGGCAAACGCAAGATCTGCAATAGCAGGTGTCAAACCATAGCCATACTTAAAGCGATCAGGGACTAAATAATCAACATCTGCCCCCATGTCACGTAGTGCAAGCATCATCAGTGCTGTACTGGTCGCACCGTCAGCATCATAGTCACCGACAATCACAATTTTTTTGTGTTGATCAATGGCTTGGTCGATCAACTGAATTGCAGCATCTAACCCCTTCATAGTTGGCGCTAATAAGTATTTTAATTTCAGTTCTAGTTCTTGTTCAGATTCAACGCCTCGACGTGCCAAAATTTCGGCAATAAATGAAGGCACGCCCTGAAAATTTTCAGGGCGTGTTAAAAATGGACGTTGCTTGATTTCAAATTTTGGCATTTATGGCATCAATCGTTGTAATTTCCACGCACCGTCGATTTTTTCATAACACAAACGGTCGTGCAAACGGTTTGGGCGACCTTGCCAGAACTCATAATAATCTGGCTCTATACGGTAACCACCCCAGAAGTCAGGCTTATCTAAAGTTTGTTGATCTGCCACACGCTCATGCAAATCATTAAAGCGTTGCTGTAGCTCGTCACGGCTCGCAATCACACCACTTTGTGGGGTACTAATATGCGCTGCAATTTGACTATCACGCGGACGCTTATGGTAATAATCAGCGGATTCTTGTTCCGAAATTTTTACCACTCGACCTGAAATGCGAATTTGGCGTTCTTGTTCTGCCCAATAAAACAGAATTTGCGCATAAGGATTGGCTACTAAGTCGAGTCCTTTTTGGCTGTCATAATTGGTATAGAACGCATAACCATTTTCATCCGCACCTCGAAGTAATACGGTACGTACGTGCGGTCGACCATCGGCATTTGCCGTAGCCAATGACATGGCATACGGTTCGTGAAGCTGAGCTTCTAACGCATGGTTAAACCACAATAGAAACTGTTCATGTGGATCAGCATTCACTTGATCCTCATGTAATTCGCCTTTTTGATAATTTAGGCGCAGTTCACTGAGATCTTTAATCAAATCACTCATGAGTCAATCCCCGATTAAGCTGCTGCATTAGCACGTACAGCATCTGCCAAAGCATGTGCCAGTGCAGTCACTTCTTGAAGATTATCACCTTCAACCATCACACGAATTACAGGTTCAGTCCCTGACTTACGAATCAGTAATCGACCACGACCTTTAAGTTGCGCTTCGGCTTTGGCAAATTCTGCAGCCAATGCAGGTACTGAGTATGGATCAAACATTGCATCTAAACGGACATTTACAAGCACGTTTGGCAGTAATTTAAAGTCAGCAACCAACTCATGCAATGCTTTCTTCTGTTCAACCATGACAGTTAAGACTTGTAGGGCTGCAATAATCGCATCACCTGTGGTGCTCTTGTCTAGAGTTAAAATGTGACCTGAAGGTTCACCACCAATAACCCAACCGTTTTCCTCTAAACCTTGCAATACATAACGGTCACCAACTTTGGCACGTAGCAGTGGAACTTCTGCTTTTTCAAGTGCTAATTCAAGTGCCATATTGCTCATGAGCGTACCGACAATACCGGCTGGTTTATTGGCACTTTGTGTCGCCAAGATATATAGAATATGATCGCCATCAATCAGCTTTCCATTCTGATCCACTAGAATGACACGATCTGCATCGCCATCAAATGCAATACCCAAATCTGCTTGGTGATCAACTACAGCAGCTTGCAAACTCTCAGGATGAGTTGAGCCACAGCCTTGGTTAATATTCAAACCATTCGGTTCATTATGAATCGCAATCACTTTGGCACCGAGCTCACGGAATACCGCAGGACCCACGTTATATGCTGCTCCATTGGCACAGTCGACGACAATTTTTAAATTGTTTAAATCGTAATGGTATGGGAACGTTGATTTACAAAATTCAATATAACGACCTGGAGCATCATCAACACGCACACTTTTTCCTAGACTCGCAATATCATCAATGACAATATCTTTCTCGAGTTCAGCATTAATCTCATCTTGAAACTCGTCTGGTAATTTTTTTCCTTCTGAAGAAAAAAACTTAATGCCATTATCATGATAAGGGTTATGTGAAGCTGAGATGACAATCCCTAAACTGGCATGCAAAGCACGAGTTAAATGAGCAATGGCAGGCGTAGGTAATGGACCCAATAAATGCACATAAACACCAGCTGCGTTTAAACCCGATTGTAAAGCAGCTTCTAAAATATAACCTGATAAACGAGGATCTTTGCCCATCACCACAATCGGTTTATTTCTTTTTGTTCTACGCTTAAGTACTTTACCCGCAGCAAACCCTAATTTGAGTGCAAACTCAGGTGTGATTGGAAATACACCGAATTTCCCACGAATACCATCAGTACCAAAATAACTCATTCATTCTCTCACTTCTTAGCGGGTGATTAACATCATCCTTTTTCAATGCGCACCACTTTACACCAAAATAAAAAAACCGTCATTTACATGACGGTTTTTTTTAAAAATTGTTTTATAACAGGCAATTAACCAACACGGTAATTCGGTGCTTCTTTAGTAATGGTCACATCGTGAACGTGTGATTCAGACATACCCGCAGACGTGATTTTCACGAATTTCGCATTTTGACGAAGATCTTCAATCACTGCAGAGCCTGTATAACCCATAGATGAACGTAAACCACCCATCATTTGATGCACGATGTTGCCCATTGGCCCTTTGTAAGGTACGCGGCCTTCAATACCTTCTGGAACCAACTTCTCAGCACCTGCTTTAGAGTCTTGGAAATAACGATCCGCAGAACCTGTTGCACCCGCCATTGCACCCAATGAACCCATTCCTCGGTAAGCTTTGTAATAACGACCTTGGAAGAATTCAACTTCGCCTGGTGCTTCTTCAGTACCAGCAAGTAAAGAACCCACCATAATCGTACTTGCACCTGCACCGATCGCTTTTGCCATATCACCTGAGAAGCGGATACCACCGTCTGCGATCAATGGAATTTGATCTTTCAGTGCGTTAGCAACAGAATCGATCGCCGAAATTTGTGGCATACCAATACCTGCAACAATACGAGTCGTACAGATTGAACCAGGACCGATACCTACTTTCACAGCATCTGCGCCTGCATCAAGTAAAGCCAATGCAGCATCGCCAGTCGCAATGTTACCGCCAATGACTTGAACTTGTGGGTAGTTGGCTTTAACCCAACGTACGCGCTCGATAACACCAGCAGAGTGACCATGTGCAGTATCGACTACAATCACGTCAACACCCGCATCAACCAATGCTTCAACACGGCTTGGAGTTTCTACACCTGTACCAACTGCAGCACCCACACGTAAACGACCTAAGTCATCTTTACAGCTATTTGGATAAAGCTCAGCCTTATTAAAATCTGTTACAGTGATTAAACCTTTTAGTTCGTTGTTTTCGCCAACAACAATCACTTTCTCAATGCGATTTTTTTGGAGAAGTGCCTGAATGTTTTCTTTCGATTCACCTTCGCGAACGGTGACCAAACGATCTTGACCAGTCATGATGTTGCTTACTGGCTGTTCAAGATTAGTTTCAAAGCGTGTATCACGACCTGTCACAATACCAACTACTTTGCCATCTTTCACCACTGGCACACCGCTGATATTGTTCGCTTGCGTAATTGCGATTAACTCACGCACAGTCGTTTCAGGGGTTACTGTAATTGGATCTTTCACCATGCCTGCTTCGAATTTTTTCACACGGCGTACTTCAGCAGCTTGCGCTGCAATATCCATATTTTTATGAAGGATACCAATACCGCCATTTTGTGCCATTGCAATTGCCATACGGGATTCAGTCACCGTATCCATTGCTGCAGACACAAGAGGGATATTCAAATTAATGCCGCGAGTTAAACGTGTCTTTAGAGAGACATCTTTTGGGAGAACAGTAGAGTAGGCAGGGAGTAATAGGACATCATCAAAAGTTAACGCGTCTTGAACGATGGTCAACATAACAGTCTCACTGGTAATTTCCGTGCGCCATTATATACAAATTTTAAGGTAAATTTCATTTCTTATTATCGACAATTTTATGAAATTTACCCATCACCCCTATTTTTATGCAATTTACTATCCGAGAAAATCATAATAAGAGCATATAAAACAGAAGCATATTTTAAATCATTCAAATTAACTGACCTGATCGTAATCGTCATCATTCGACGATGGAACAATTTCAATATCAATTAATGGGATCAGATGATGGGCTTGTCGAGCTTTGGCACATTGCGCATCTCCGGCTTGGACCTCTCTACACGATGAACTGCGAACCGTATAGATCGAGCAAGAGACCTGCTTCCCTATTTCTCCTTCTAGAGCAACGCATCGCGGGTTAGTTTGATTCGTCCCCACCATACAAGCATATACAGGGTTAATATCCTCAACCATCTCGGTAGGGATGTTCATCGCTTCCGCACCATAAAATGAAACACGGAAATAGGCACAACAAGCACCACAACTTAAACACGCATCCTGTGCAGAAATCTGAGAGAGCATTTTTAAATCTCTTAAAAATAATTTTTTAGTGACGAAATCCTAAAAAAACTTAATTTCAAAAACAAGATTTATTTTTATTATATTTATTTACTAATCAATAACTTCCATTAAAAAAATGCACCATTATGAATCACTTTCATGGTGCATTATTTCAATACTATTTATAAATAAACTAAATCTTTTGAAGATTCAGATCTTTATGCGTATACAACCATTTATAAACAATAATGTTGCACTAAAGTGCCCACACCTATGACAAGGAAAATTATTGCGCCAATTTTGTGAATCAAGGAAATAGGTAATCGATTCGCCAATTTATCACCAATAAATACTGCCGGCGCATTAGCGATCATCATACCTAATGTCGTTCCAGCCATCACCCACCAGATACTGTCAAAACGTGCAGCAAGTGCCACTGTCGCAATCTGCGTTTTGTCGCCAATTTCAGCCAAGAAAAATAAAATAAATGTCGCTCCAAAAACGCCAAATTTTTGCCATTTTTGAATACTTCCTGACTCATCCTCTAGTTCATCAGGGACCAGCATCCAAGCAGCCATAGCAATAAATCCTATTGCTAGAATCCACATGAGGATCTCGGGACTTAAAATTGTTGTAACCCATTGTCCTAGAGCAGCGGAAACTCCATGATTGACAATTGTCGCTAACAAAATAGCAATTAAGATTGGAACGGGTTTACGAAAGCGTGCAGCAAGAAGTAAAGCTAACAATTGGGTTTTATCACCCATTTCAGCTAGTGCGACGATACCTGTAGACAGAAGGAATTCATACATGATGTCTTTCTCTGGCTAGCATAACAAATACCAATGACCCACCATCCCTGCTAGCCAAAAATCCGCAGAATGGTAAATCAAAGGTCTTGCCAACAAAAGAAAGCTCAAATAGAGCTCATTTGGTTCTTTGCTATGATGACCATGCTCGTTTTAGAGCAAATATGTTGACCATCACCTGTTCTATTGCAGAACAGCGGCTACTCCCCAATGAAGTTTATCCATTATAAGCCTGGCTTTTTGTTTTTACAAATAAAAACCCCACCGAAGTGAGGTTTTGATTCTGCAGACAAAATACGTTAAAAATATTTAGATGAGCAATGTACGAATATCTTTAAGCAGCTTCGTCAGTTTATTGGTAAAGCGAGCAGCATCAGCACCATTAATGACACGATGGTCATAAGACAATGACAATGGAAGCATTAAACGTGGATCAAAACCTTGTCCATTCCACACAGGTTGCATCGTTGCAGGTGAAATACCCAAGATTGCCACTTGCGGCCAGTTGACAAGCGGAGTGAATGCCGTACCACCAATTGCGCCTAGGCTTGAAATCGTGAAGTTGGCACCTTGCAGATCTTTCGGTGACAATTTCTTATCACGTGCTTTTTGACCCAACTCACCGAGTTCAACTGCGATTTGCTTAATTGATTTTTGATCTGGATTACGTAGCACAGGCACTGTTAAACCATCTGGTGTAGCAACAGCAATGCCCATATGGATTTCTTTACGCAGTAATACGGTTTTGCCATCATCAGACAAGTGACCTGCAAACTCACGTTCTTCTTTTAGCAAATGCGCTACAGCCTTGATGATGAATGCCATAATGGTCAGGCTAATGCCTTCTTTCTTAAAGTTGCCTTTAAGCTCATTACGCCATGCTTCAAGCTCCGTAATATCTGCCGCATCGAATTGGGTCACTTGCGGGATATAATTGTTCAATGACAACTGTGGAATAGACACTTGCTGTAAACGTGTTAACGCTTTTTCTTCTACACCACCAAAGGCGTCAAAACTTGGTAATTTAGGCAATCCTGCTGGTGCAGCAACTGTCGGTGCAGCAGTTACAGGTGCTGGTGCAGTTAAACGTGTTTTCACATACGCAAAGATGTCTTCTTTCATTAAGCGTGCATGTGGACCAGAAGCTTTGACTTCTGCCAACACAACACCAAGCTCACGCGCCAACTTACGTACCGCAGGACCAGCATATACTTTGGCGTTTGCTGCATTTTGCTCTTTGGTCAGTTTATCTGCTGAAGGGGCTGCTGTTTGTACAGTAGCAACCGCTGCTTGCGCAGGGGCAGCTTTTGGTGCTTCCGCTTTTGTAGTCACTGGTGCTGATACAGGGGCTTCTGTAACTGGGGTTGCTTGACCTTCAGCTTCAATCGTGACTAAAGCCACACCTTCAGACACATTTTGACCCAATTCAATATGAATTGCGGTAATCACACCTGTGGTGGTACTTGGTACTTCAACAGTCGCTTTATCTGATTCAACCACAATGATGCTTTGGTCTTTTTCAACCTTATCACCAACAGCCACTAAAATTTCAGCTACAGCAGCTTTGTCTACACCTAAGTCAGGGACAGCGATCTCAACTTTACCTGCTGGCGCTGAAGCAACTGTCTCTTTTGTTGATTCTGCAGGTGGTGCCTCTGCAGATGGAACAGTCGTCGGTGTAGTTTCTGCAGCAGCTTGCGCCGCGGTTGATGCTGAAGCTGCTGTTTTCACTTTCAGAATCACAACACCCTCTTTCACTGTATTACCGACTGAAATTTCAATCGATTCAACTGTACCCGCAACAGCACTTGGAACTTCAACTGTCGCTTTGTCAGACTCAACGACAATGATACTTTGATCGGCATCAATTTCGTCGCCAACCGCAACCAAGATCTCACCCACAGTGGCTTTTTCAACACCAATGTCTGGTACTTGAACATCAACAGTTTCAGACGCCGTTGATGCTGCTTCAGGCGCTTCCGCTTGAGATTGGTCTACAGGTTCTGCGTGAGCTTGTGCTTTCGATTCTTCAACTTGTGCTGTAGGTGCTTCAGATGACGTTTGCCCCTCCGCTTCAAGCTCTACCAAAACCGCACCTTCAGCAACTTCGTCACCAAGGCTCACCAAAATACTTTTCACCACACCTGCTGAAGTGCTTGGCACTTCAACAGATGCTTTGTCAGACTCCAACAAAACAATGCTGTCATCGACACTAATCGTATCACCCACTTTGACCAAAATTTCAGCCACTGTAGCTTTATCTACACCAATATCAGGAGTCGTAATTTGCATGCTTAGTTCTCCTCTTTGTAGTCAGCTACAGCGTGAAGTTCAGGCGTTGTTTGAGGTGCCCAAGCGACTGGACGGTCAGTATCTAATTCAAAGCTAGAAATCGCATCTTTAACTAGACGCGCATCTACTTCACCCTCGTCAGCAAGTTTCTTCAGTGTCGCAACAACAATATGTGCAGCATCTACACCAAAGTAGCTACGAAGTTTTGCACGTGTATCTGAGCGACCATAACCGTCTGTACCTAATGCTACAAATGGACGGTTATCTGGAAGGTAAGCGCGAATTTGCTCACTGTAAGCACGCATATGATCTGTTGCAGAAACGACGATACCTTTCGTACCACGCAACTGCTTCGACACCCATGCTTCTTTTACATCTTCAGTAAGTGGATGTAAACGATTATATTCTTCGCACGCCATACCATCACGCGCAAGCTCATTAAAGCTTGTTACGCTGTAGACATTCGAATGAATTTGATATTCATCACGTAAGATTTGAGCCGCTTTAATCACTTCACGCAGAATTACACCTGAACCTAAAAGCTGAACTGTGGCTTTTTCATCTTCCTCAAGTAAATACATACCACGTTTAATGCCTTCTTCAGCACCTTGTGGCATCGCTGGATGCTCATAGTTCTCATTCATTACAGTTAAGTAATAGAACACACGCTCCTGATCCACATACATGCGTTTTAGACCGTCATGTACAATCACCGCAAGTTCATATCCGAAACATGGATCATAAGAAATACAATTTGGAATCGTATTCGCAAGAATATGTGAGTGACCATCTTGATGCTGTAGACCTTCACCATTCAGCGTAGTACGACCAGCAGTTGCACCCAATAAGAAACCTTGCGCCTGTGCATCACCTGCCGCCCATGCAATATCACCAATACGTTGGAAGCCAAACATTGAGTAATACATGTACATCGGGATCATAGGAAGGTTATTGGTTGAATAACTTGTTCCTAAAGCAGCCCAAGCACTCATCGCACCTGCTTCATTGATCCCCTCTTGAAGCATATGACCATCTTTCGCTTCACGGTAATGCATCAACTGCTCTTGATCTTCAGGGGTATATTTTTGACCGTGCGCGGCATAAATGCCCAATTGACGGAACATCCCTTCTAAACCGAAAGTACGCGCCTCATCTGGAACAATTGGTACCACACGGTCTTTAATTGCTTTTTCTTTCAGTAGTGCAGAGATTAAACGTACCATCACCATGGTCGTTGATTGTTGCTTACCATTAGAACCAGCTAACACTGCATCAAATACAGACAACTCAGGAATCGCTAAAGATTCGCTCTCTTTACGACGTGCTGGTAAGTAACCACCTAATGCCTCACGGCGAGCCTTCATATACTTAATTTCAGGCGAGTTTTCACTTGGGCGATAAAATGGAACTTCTTCAAGTTGCTCATCGGTAAATGGCAAGTTGAAACGGTTACGTACATATTTAAGCGATTCAAGTTGCATTTTCTTGATTTGATGCGTTTTATTGACCGCTTCAATTTCTTCAGATAAGCCGTAACCTTTAACAGTTTTCGCGAGAATAACCGTTGGCTGACCTGTAGATTTCATGGCTTCTGCATAAGCAGCATATACTTTGTAAGGATCGTGACCGCCACGATTTAAATTATCGATATCTTCATCACTTAAGTGTTTAACTAACTCTTCAGCTTCAGGATATTTACCAAAGAAGTGCGCACGTGTATAAGCACCACCTTTCACTTGATAACGCTGATAATCACCATCTACAGCTTCTTCCATAATGGCTTTAAGCGCACCAGATTCATCTTTAGCAAGTAGTGGATCCCAATGACGACCCCATACTACTTTAATCACGCGCCAACCTGCACCACGGAATAAAGACTCAAGTTCTTGGATGATCTTACCATTACCACGAACTGGACCATCTAAACGTTGCAAGTTACAGTTTACAACCCAAACCAAGTTGTCTAACTTTTCACGACCTGCCAACGAGATTGCACCAGTACTTTCTGGCTCATCCATCTCACCATCGCCAAGATAAGCCCAAACCTTACGATCTTCTTCTTTAATCAAACCGCGGTTCATCAAGTACTTTTGAATATGTGCTTGATAAATGGACATGATTGGACCCAGACCCATCGATACCGTTGGGAACTGCCAATAGTCTGGCATTAAGTATGGATGTGGGTACGAAGGTAAACCAATACCATCAACTTCACGACGGAAATTGTTTAGATGCTCTTCAGTTAAACGACCTTCCAAGAATGAACGCGCATAAATCCCTGGTGCACAGTGACCTTGATAATAAATCATGTCACCGCCGAAGTTATCACTGTTCGCACGGAAGAAATGGTTAAAGCCAACATCATATAAAGTTGCAGAAGATGCAAAGCTGGCTAAGTGACCACCAAGATCGTCGCCTGTTTTATTGGCGCGAAGCACCATTGCTAAAGCATTCCAACGAATCAAAGCACGAATTCGGCGCTCCATATCTGGATCGCCAGGCATTGCAGGTTGCTCTTCTACTGAAATCGTATTTAAGTAAGGAGTATTTAGACGCTGAATGGGAACATGTTTCGCAATCGCACGTTGATACAGTTTTTCAAGAAGAAAGGCTGCTCTTTCCGTCCCCATATGCTGTAAAACAGAGTCAAAAGCGTCCTGCCACTCTTGGGTTTCTTGTGCGTCGGTATCACCGTAATACGCCATATTACACCTATATTCATGCCTATTTGTATACCCTATATTTAACATATTTTCGCGATACGCAGTTATGGCTATAAATGAATACGACATTAGACTAATATTTCGATAACAAATAGTACTTGACCATTTATTACACAAATTAACACTAAAACGCCAATATTGCTGTTTTTTTATACAAAGCTTTATTCTAATCTTAAATTTAATCAGGTGACCTGACAGCAAAAACGAAAATCGCCAAGACTCTGCTTGGCGATTTATTCAAACGACTTAACAATGGATGTGTATTAATGAGGTTTGATAATTAATTAAGGCAACATCGCTAGGTAAGTTGAAGGGTTTTTACGCTGACCATCTTTTACCACTTCATAATGTAAGTGAGGACCAGTACAACGTCCAGTACAACCCACATTGGCAATATGCTCACCAGCAGTGACTTTATCACCTACTTTAGCAATCAAACGTGAAGCATGTGCATATCGTGTGATATACCCATTACCGTGGTTGATTTCAACATATTGACCATAACCTGTACCCCAACCTGATTTGGTCACTATACCTGGACCAGTTGCATATATTGGAGTGCCTGTTGGTGCAGCAAGATCTAAGCCTGAATGGTTTTCAGCACGGCCGCCCATTGTTCGGCCGCCATAATTTGAACTGACACGACCAGTTGGAAGCGGGTGTGTCACTAACCATGAATATGCATTATTTGAAGAGTAACGATTTGAACTTGTCGTTGTAGTTTTTTTAGCAGGGTATTTACTATTAAGCAGCGCATTATTTAATTCGATTGGATCCGCCTTCGCTCGAACTGTCACATCGACTTGTGCTGTCGCTGGAATGTCCATGTCATCAGGATGACTATAAGAACCTTGTGATAGTGTTCTTGTTAACTCTTCCAATCGATCAGGATTGGAGGCTTGTGTGGCATCTAATTGAACTAAATCTGCAAATGCAACCGAAGCTGCTGAAGCTGCTAAAGAAAACGCTAATAAAATACGTCGCGTATACATATAAACCTCATTAAACTGTTCTTACTCAAGTCTCTTGTGTGATCTCTTCCTTGATATCGAAAGAAACAAGCGTTTAAGATTAAGACAAAACAATGTAGGAACAATGTATGTCAGAACCAAAAAATATGTTTCAACAAACAAGACAACACATAAAAACAGGAAACTTATCGTTTCTCACAAAGCAAGTTGCTGACTGGCAGAGACTTACAAAATTAATTCAACCGCTATTGCCCAAAAATGAACAATGGCAAGTTGTCTGTTATCAATACGGTATTTTGACCATCACCGGTGAAAATCAAGCCATGATTAGTCAACTCGGTTACCTTCAAAAACAGTATATTTCTCAGTTATCACAAATCCCTGAACTCAAAGATTTACAAAAAATCCAAGTTCGTCTTCGAGCAAAAAAAGAAATTCCCCAAACACAAACTGAAAATTCCAAAACTTCTTTATGTCCGACAACGCAAGAAATGTTACTCAACGCTGCTAGTTTTGTGAACGATCCTAAGCTTAGCCAAGCTATGATACGTTTGGCAAGCAATAAAAAGTAACTGGACCATTTGATTTAAACGTCATTCACTAGTTTAAAAGCGAATTAAGTCACACTTAACAATGTTACACTATAACATTTAACCTGAAGACAATGACTTAGATCACACTTACATATTGAATTGGACAAGACTTTTCGTCATCAAATGTTACAATTTCATAATTAGATGGATCACTCTGAACATTGCGAAGCAGTTGATTATTGAGTGCATGTCCAGATTTGTAACCATCAAACTTCGCAATAATTTGATGTCCGAGTAAATAAAGATCACCCACCGCATCTAATATTTTATGACGTACAAATTCATCAGCAAATCGTAAGCCTTCTTCGTTCACAACACCTGAATCATCAACACCAATTGCATTATCTAAACTAGCACCCAAAGCTAAATTATTCGCCTTAAGATAATCCAAATCTTTCATAAAGCCGAAAGTACGTGCCTCACTGACTTCATAAACAAATGTTTCCGTTGAGAAATCAATACTGGCAGACTGATATTCTTTGGCAAAGGCTGGGTGATCGAAATCAATCGTAAAATTAAGTTGAAAACCATCATGCGGATTAAAAATAGCGCGCTTATCGTCAATTAATGCTTCTACAGGCTTTAATATTTTTATAAATTTTTTAGGCGCTTCTTGCTCCATCAACTCACCTTGCATGAGTAAATAAATAAATGGACCGGCGCTTCCATCCATAATTGGAACTTCTGAAGCTGATACTTCAATAATCAGATTATCAATACCAAGACCTGCAATCGCACTCATAATATGTTCGATAGTCCCAACTTTGGCATTTTCTTGTACCAAATTTGAACACATAAATGCTTCTTGAATCAGCATCGCATTAGCAGGAATATCTACAGGCGGATTTAAATCAATACGGCGAAAAACAATACCCCCATCAGCTACATGTGGTACAAAGTTAATCATTACTTTTTGCCCACTGTGTAATCCGATACCACTCGCTTTCACGACTCGTTTCAGGGTGCGTTGTTTCAACATGTTTCTTCAATATTCATCTAAAATCTAGTATACGTTAGCACATTTAGCCATTGATAAAAATCAAAAAGGTGGCATAAGCGCCACCTTTTCTGTTTGATCATCGTAAACACATTATGTTACATGTTATTTACGCTGTTGATTTTTAAGATAATCTTGAATGCTCATTGGTGCAGATCGAGGCGCTGCAGAAGGCTCTGGGGCTACACTCTCTTGATTCTGACGTTTACTGATTGCTGGAACATCATCTTCATCCAAAGCAGCAGCTTGTCCACCAACTGATGGGTTTACACTCACTGGCGCACGGCGCTTCACTTCCGTTTCATTCGCATTACGAGTTAAACCTGTCGCAATCACAGTAACACGGATTTCATCACGCGCATCTGGATCAAATACTGTACCAAAGAAGACTTCACCTTCATCCAGATCAACAATTTGATTGACAACATCTGTGATAATTTCAGTTTCACGCAAGGTAACATCATTACCGCCAGTGATATTAATTAAAACACCCTTCGCGTTCATAATATTTACGTTGTCAAGCAACGGACTGCGAATCGCAAGACGCGCTGCATCTTCAGCACGATCTGGACCGCTACTCTTACCTTCACCCATCATCGCATAACCGCGTGTGCTCATCGCTGTTTTTAAATCGGCGAAGTCAAGGTTGATATGACCAGGACGCACAACTAAATCAAAGATACTTCGTACCGCATTAAGCAAGACATCATCCGCTTTGCGATAAGCATCTTGCATCGAGATATCACCATAAACGCTAAGTAGGCGTTGGTTTGGAATGATAATCAATGAGTCAACATGCTTTTCAAGTTCTTCGATCCCTTTTTCAGCAGAACGTTGACGACGACGACCCTCGAAGTTAAATGGAGTGGTGACAACACCAACCGTCAAAATACCCATTTCTTGTGCTATTTCAGCCACGACTGGTGCTGCACCAGTACCAGTACCACCACCCATGCCGGCAGTAACAAATACCATATCTGCACCTTCCAGATGCTGACGGATTAATTCACGACTTTCTTCTGCTGCAATTTGACCGACATCAGGATTTGCTCCTGCACCTAGTCCACGCGTACTTTGTTGGCCCAATTGGATTTTGAATGGCGCATTCATACGATCCAAAGCTTGTTTATCTGTATTTGCACAAACAAATTTCACGCCTTTGATATCAGATTGCACCATGTGTTGTACGGCATTACCACCACCGCCACCAACACCAAACACAGTAAAACGGGCTTGACCGTTATTATCGGTTTGTTCATCTTCTAAAAATTCAAATGAAGCCATGACCTTAACTTTTCCTAATAAATTTGGCAGTCACTTAAGCCCGTATACTGCCTTGATCTTCAATAATAAAAATTTGTTTTTAGGATGCGTTGCAATCACATTCTTGTCAAGCACATGAAGTTGCTCTTACAAGTTGCAAACAATACTCCCTTAAAAACTAAACTTAAAAAATACCTTTCAATTTGTTATTAAACGCATTCCAACCATTCGCTATGCGCTCTAATAATGGACGCTTATTCACTTCTTCAGGTTGCTCAACCGATTCTTGTAAATCGCTTTGACTAAATAACAGCAGTCCCGTTGCGGTAGAATACATTGAACGTCTTAATGCAGGTAAATGTTGATCATCCGCATATACTTGTAGCGGAGGGTTGCCTAAATGAGCAGAAACACCCAACATACGACGTGATAATGTGATCATACCCTCAATCTGACATGCATCACCACTTAAAACTACACCGTGGTATAAACTTTGTAGCGCACCACGTTGTTGTAACTCATCACGCACCATAGAAAGAATTTCTTCGTAACGTGCAATAATAATCTCTGATAGCTCAATCCGACTGATCGCCTGAGGACCATCGATCGCTTCAAACTCGATCATATGTTCAGGTTTGACTTGCTGTAAATCAACACAACCGTAAAGCAATTTGAGTCGTTCAGCTTCTTCGGTCGTCGTTTGCAATACTGCAGCGATATCACGCGTTACATTTTCACCACCACGTTGAATGGTGTGTGCTAGCACTAAATGACCTTCAATATAAACTGCAATATTGGTTGTACCAGCCCCAATATCCAATAAGCATACCCCATACTCTTTTTCATCTTTCAGCAATGCACCTTCAGCCGTTGCTAAACATGAAATCACCATCTTTTCGACAAAAATATTGGCGCCTTTCATTGCACGATCTAAATTTTGCATGGTGCTGATTGGTAGCATCATGAGTTGATAATGCGCCGTCATGCTATTTGCTGAAAGGTTAATTGGATTATGCACCCACTCAGGTGAATCATCCAACTCAAAACCCAATGGGACTGCACTTGCAAGATAATGATCAGAAGTTAAATGACTAGCTTTTGCCATTTCTAAAGCTTTAACCACTTCTGAAGTCGTAATGGTGCGTTCTGGATTAGAAATCGGTGTCCGGCCTGTCGCATAAGCACTTTGCAGTTCTGTACTCGGGATCGATACCCATGCCGAATGCACACGACACTCCGCCATATCTTCTGCTTCTTGTACCGCATTCTTAATCGCAGAGATCACCTTCTCAAGGCTAACAATTTTTCCTTTGTTCATGCCTTTATTTCGCGCAGTCGCCATACCGATGACCTGGATATTATCCGGCGCATGCACTTTACCAATTAGAACTGAAACTTTATGTGTCCCAATGTCTATCGCAACAACTGAGGGAACAGCCTCATTCATGATTCACTACCATTTTCTTCATTGTTTATATCTGGCTTATGCCTATTTTTAAAGCCACGTATTATGGCTTTGCAACTCTTGAATCTGCAATGTTAATGTCATTAATGGTTACAACAAACTGACCATTTATAATCTTTGGTGGTGTCGCATTTTTCCATTGAATCGCCAAGCCATTACGGTAACGTAAGTCAATCGCTGAAACTCTTGGCCAAACCACTTTCAGATCTGCTTGAGATAAGTGACTCAATCGTTGCAGTTTGCTCATGGTCTGATCCTGATCCACAATAATACGTAAACCCGAATCGAACTGCATAAACCATGTCCGACGATCTGTTAAATATAGCTCTTTCAAACGCAGATTCACTGGACTAAACAGTTGATTAATTTCATGATAACGTCTCATCATGACTTTTGACTGATCTGACGGACCATGCATAAGTGGTAAATTTGCGTGATTTCTAGAATATGCCTCTGTATACACCACACCCTGATCACTTAACAGACGTCCTGTTCCCCAACGCGCAATCGGATGTTTCGGAATAACACGAACCTTAATACCGTCTGGCCAAGCTCTAGAAATGACCACTCGATCTACCCAAGAAATCTCTAATGCCTTATCACGAATTTGCTCAAGATCAGCAGTAAAATAATTGCCTGTAATGGTAGGCATTAACTGCTGTTTCACTTGACTAATTTCAGGCTCGGCTTGCAGACCAACCACATCCAAAGATGCTACCTTTGCACTGGTCATGACGCTATATAAGCCATAAATGCCGACCAAAAGTACACAACATGCAAAAATAAGCATGACCCAACCACCCGCATTAATCATTTTCTCTTTGCGAGTCGGTGGTTTGTCATGAATCGATGTAATCGCCGCACGTTTGCGACGCATCGATGGAGGTAGTTGAGCCATAACTTAGTGTGATTCTTTCGCTAAGGTTTGCTCTAAAATAGCCAAACACAAATCTTCAAAACTATAACCTACTGCTTGAGCTGCTTTTGGTACCAATGAATGACTGGTCATGCCTGGAACAGTATTCACTTCTAGCAACCAAAATTGACCTTGCTCGTCCTGCATAGCATCAATTCTACCCCAACCACTTGCCCCAACAGCTTGAAACGCTCGTAAGCAAAGCGCTTGTAAACTTCTTTCTTCAGCTTCACTCAAACCACAAGGGATACCATATTCAACATCATTGCGTTGGTATTTAGCTTCATAGTCATAAAAGGCTACATCGGCTGGAGGTTGTAAACGGATGACTGGTAATGGTTGTCCATTTAAAAATGAAATCGTAAATTCACGACCTGTAATCCACTTCTCAGCCATGACCACGGCATCATGTTGAGTGGCTTTTTTAATTGCTTCAGCTAAATCCTCTGCTTTCTCAACCTTACTCATGCCTACACTCGAGCCTTCGTGCACGGGTTTGATAATCAGTGGTAATCCAAGCTCTGCAACGAGTGCTTGTGCATCAGTATCTTTAGAAACAATGCGGTATGGTGCTGTAGGAAGTTCAGAACCTTGCCAAATTTGCTTGGTCTTTACTTTATCCATTCCAATAGCCGACCCCTGCACACCAGTTCCAGTATATGGAATATTTAACCACTCTAATGCGCCTTGGATTTGACCATCTTCTCCACCACGACCATGTAACACAATAAATGCACGATCGTAATTTACCAATTCAGTCACACTGCGTTCTTGAGGGTCAAAACCCTCTGCATTCACCCCTGAACGTACCAATGCTTCAAGTACAGCCTTACCACTATCTAATGACACCTCACGCTCTGCAGATTTACCACCAAGCAATACAGCAACTTTGCCGAATTTAGAAGCATTTGACACGTTTAGTTCCTTAAACTTATAAAATTTTCAATTTAGCCAAATCATCAAACGACGATTATTTTAAATAGAGCTGGTTCTGAGCAAGCTCAATTGAAATTGCTCCAACGTTACCCGCACCTTGAGTCAATAACAAGTCATTTGCTTGTAACACTTTTTGTATCACATTTGGCAAATTCCCTTCTACTGGATCAATCAAGATTGGTTCAACATCACCACGCAATCGGATACTTCTTGCCAATGAGCGACTATCTGCACCAACAATCGGCTTTTCACCTGCAGAATATACTTCTAATAGCAGTAATTGATCGACTTGTGACAAGACATCAACGAAATCATCAAAACAATCACGTGTACGGCTAAAACGGTGAGGTTGGAACATCATCACAAGTCTACGATCAGGATGACTTGCACGCGCAGCTTTAATCGTTGCTTCAACTTCTTTTGGATGGTGACCATAATCATCAACCAGTTTGACCGTTCCATCACCTAACTCAAATTCACCTTGAATTTGGAAACGACGCCCTACACCACTAAAACTTTCTAAAGCACGAGCGATTGCAGCATCAGATACACCTTCATCAGTTGCCACACCAATCGCAGCTAACGCATTAAGGATGTTATGCAAACCAGGCATATTAATGGTTAACTTGAGTGGCTCTTTGTTTTTACGAAGCACAGTAAAATGTGATTGCATCCCTTCTTGTACCACATCTACAGCACGAATATCGTTATCTTCGTTAAAACCATAAGTTAAAACAGGTCGACCAATACGTGGCATGATTTCACGAATATTTTGATCATCGCCACACACTACGGCTAAACCGTAGAATGGAAGCTTCTGCAAGAATTGAACAAAAGTATCTTTCAACACATCGAAGCTACCACCATAAGTGTCCATATGATCAGCATCAATGTTGGTGACAATAGCGGCCATTGGTTCTAAATATAGGAATGAAGCATCAGATTCATCTGCTTCAGCTACAATATAACGACTCGCACCTAAAGCAGCATTTACTCCAGAGCGATTAAGCAAACCACCAATCACGTATGTCGGATCCATGTTTTCTTCAGCAAGCATACAGGTCACCAAACTTGTCGTAGTGGTTTTACCATGTGTACCTGCAACCGCAATACCATGACGGTAACGCATCAACTCGCCCAACATTTCCGCACGACGAACTACAGGGATACGTGTTTCAATCGCTGCTTTAATTTCTGGATTTTCTTGGTCAATCGCAGTCGATACAACCAATACATTCGCACCGTTAATATTATCAGCAGCGTGTCCGATATGAACTTTAATGCCATTTTCTTCAAGCTGTGCAGTGGTTTTAGAGGCTTTAATATCCGACCCTGAAACTTTATAGCCTTGGTTTTTTAAGACTTCCGCAATCCCGCACATTCCTGCACCACCAATACCCACAAAATGGATATGCTTGATACGGCGCATTTCAGGAATTTTAATCAGGTTTTTTGCTTTATCAGCTGGGTTCGTTGAAGACATAATTTTCTCTAAAACTTACAAATCTTGAATTAAACCAACCACACGCTGAGTTGCATCTGGTTGAGCTTGTTGACGTGCTTTAACAGCCATTTCCGTCAACAATGTACGGTTCATGAGTGGCAATAAAACTGCTTTTAATGAATCAGGAGTGAGTGTCGCTTGTGGACAAATTTTTGCAGCATTAATATCTGCTAGGAATTTGGCATTCGCGGTTTGGTGGTCATCTACTGCACTTGGCAAAGGTACAAATACGGCTGCAACACCCGCAGTAGCAATCTCAGTGACCGTCAGTGCACCAGCACGACAGATTACAAGATCGGCATTGGCATAGGCTTCCGCCATATTTTCAATAAACGGTTGAACTTCTACCTGTAAATGATCAGGAGCATCGGCATAACGTGCCCGCGTGCTATCAGCATGATTTTGACCACACTGATGATAAACACTTAAAGGAACATCTAATTGTTTCAGTGCTTCGGGTACGCGCTCATTCAATGCTTGTGCGCCCAAGGAGCCGCCTACAATTAAAATACGAATAGGTTGATTGGCTTTTTCTCGCTCTTGATATCGCCAAGCAGGACTCAATATCGCAGAAATTTCCTTACGTACGGGATTACCTGTAGTCACGATTTTATGATTTTCTGGAAATGTTTTCGGGAATGCCTGACAGACCGTTTTAGCAACACGAGCCAATTGGGTATTGGTGAAACCCGCTACTGCATTTTGCTCATGAATGATGACAGGAATACCAAGAATACGCGCAGCCAAACCACCAGGACCTGCAACATAACCTCCAAAACCAGCGACTGCATCTACGTTTAATCGTTTCATATAGCGCATTGCGCTAAGCGTTGCTTTTAAAATTTTAAAAGGGGCTTGCAGCTTACGGACGATTCCATTGCCACGCACACCCTGAATATCAATTTGATAAATTGGAATTTGGTGATTTTTAAGCAAGCGGTTTTCCATACCTGAAGGCGTTGCCAACCATGACACTTCGACACCTTGCTGTTGTAATTCCTGAGCAACTGCTAGGGCAGGAAATACATGTCCACCTGTACCTGCAGCCATCATCATGACATGTTTAGGTTGTTTATGCTGAGCTTGTGTCACGGTCTAATTCTTCAAATCTAAGAGCTAACAGAAAATTTTATATAAGGCATCAATTGTAATCACAATCGTATATCCATGAAAGTTTATTTACTTTTTTTCACGGACCCTTTAATTGTTTTTTTCATATGATTTCAGAGTTTAAACTAGATTTATTATGAGGTGTGCCTTTTTTATGTATTTTACCATTCGATCTAGTTTATAACGCACCAAAATAATGATTAATGTGCACATTAAAAACCACCACAGTATTGGCTCTATTGTTCCTTCGTATCTGCGCTACCACCATATTGGATATAAACTTATGTCTAAATGGTATGAGGCAATAGTTCTATTTATGATATTGCTATATCTCATTGAGATTCAGCTCGCGAATAAAAGGATTTTTAAACGCAAATGTCAAAAATATCATCTTATGACATTTGGATTATTTTGGCAGGCTACCTTGCTGCAATTCATGTCGGTAAACTTTCTGCTGTTATTCCAATTCTTCAAAAAGATTTAAATCTAAGTTTCACCCAAGCAGGCCTATCCTTATCACTGGTTCAAGGTGCTGGAATGCTATTTGCCCTGTGTATTGGTGCTGTATCTGAGAAAATAGGACTCAAAAAATGTCTTATTTTTGCACTCATTCTATTGGGGATGAGTAGTTTTGCAGGCTTATGGATTGATCATAGTATTAGCCTTTATTTTTTTCGATTTATGGAAGGCATTGGATTTCTCACCATTAGTCTTTGCGCTCCCGCAATTTTAAAACGCCTAAGCACGCCTGAAACCATGAATTTTAAAATGGGGTTATGGAGTTCTTATATGGGAGTTGGGGTTAGTCTTGCTATTTTGACCATCCCTGTATTACTCGAATGGCTCAGTTGGCAACACATTTGGGCATTATTTGGTGCCTTTTGTTGGCTGGTTGCCTTGATGATTTACCATTTTTTACGTTATGACGATAAGCAAACCACTGTAACGACAAGGGCACTGAGCACATCAACCTCCAACTCTTTTTTATCTATTGTTAAAGTCACCGTGACCCATCCACCCATTCTCTGTCTAGCCGTTATCTTTGCTTGCTATACCAGTCAATGGATCACACTCACAGGTTTTTTACCCAGTCTTTATGTCTCATTCAATATGGATTTAAAGCTTGCAGGAATTTTGGTGTCAATGGTTGTATTATCTAACTTAGGTGGAACCTTTGGCGCAGGCGTATTACTTCAAAAAGGCATAGCCCCTTTTAAATTACTTCAATTTAGTTTTTTAAGTCTAATTTTATGTAGCTGGGTTGTATTTTCACAACCCTATTGGTTGATTTTTGAGTTGCAATATTTGTGCGCTATTTTGTTTTCTTTTATCGGTGGCATTATTCCGACGACCGTCTTTGCCAATACGCTTAGATACGCACCACAGGTCAACGCAGCAGCATCCAGTATGGGCTTAGTGCTGCAAATTTCTGCATGTGCGCAGTTCCTTGTTCCCCCAGCAACAGCAGCTCTCGTTTCGTCTTCTCACCAGTGGTCCAATGCCGCATGGGTTACCGTAAGTCTTTCCACCCTAGGACTATTGACCAGCTATTATTTATTTAAAATATATACGCAAAAAAAAGAGCCTATTTAGGCTCTTTTTTGCAGATCAGCTAACGTCCAGCTTCCAAAACATCAAATAATGTATCTGCGATAGAAGTACCAAATTGTGCGTCTATTTCACGTATACACGTTGGACTAGTCACATTAATTTCTGTTACATAGTTTCCAATGACATCAAGACCAACAAATACCAGCCCCTTCTCACGCAAGAATGGTCCAACTTTAGCAGCAATCACCTTATCATTTTCAGTCAACGGACGTGCTTCACCACGCCCACCAGCAGCAAGGTTACCTCGCGTTTCACCATTTTGTGGGATACGCGCTAAACAATATGGAATTGGCTCACCATTGACCATCAGAATACGCTTATCTCCATCCACAATTTCAGGAATATAACGTTGCGCCATAATCGGTTGCTGCCCCATTTGAGTCAACATTTCCAAAGTTGAACCGATATTTGCCCCTGCAGCAGTTAAACGGAAAATCCCCATACCGCCCATCCCATCTAGCGGTTTTACAATCACATCTTGATGTTCAGCAATAAACTCTCGGATTAAACTTTGCTGTGAAGTTACCAAAGTCGGAACCTGCAGTTCTGGAAATTGTGTAGCGAACAGCTTTTCGTTACAGTCTCGCAAACTTTGAGGTTTATTGATAATCCAGGAACCTTCACGTTCCGCTTGTTCCAGAATATAAGTTGTATAAACAAAGTTCATATCAAAAGGTGGATCTTTACGCATGAGTACAACATCGTATGCGGCTAAAGATTCTTTCTGTTTTTCACCAAGTTCATAGTAATGATTATAATCCTCAAACACTTTAAGTGGTGAGATCAAACCAAAAGCTTTGCCTTGATCGATATATAAATCTTCCTGAAGTGCATACCCTAACTCATGACCGCGACGTGCAGCAGCCCAAAGCATTGCCATGGTCGAATCTTTTTTGAGGTTTACATTTTCGATGGGATCCATCACCACAAGTACGCGCATGATCTGTTCTCTATTTTATCAATGAAGCGATTATAACGAAGTTTAGTGAACGATCTACTGATCTATCAAAGGATCAATTGTATAAATTCAGAGAAGCTCTTTCCTATTTCTGCTGAGCACTAGAATTTGGATTCATATCAAACTACTAAAAAAAATAATAAAAAACGGCGCAATGAGCGTCAGAAAAAATCCACTGAGAATTGCAATTTGTACATCTAATGGTGAACAATTGTTTTTTACAAAGGGTAAAGTCGAGTCCATCGCCGTGGCACCACATACACCAATGATTGGCTTTGGATAACGCTGACCTAATAAATACAACAATGCAATCGCATAAAACTCTCGTACAAGATCTGTGATCAAAGCAAAAGTTCCCTGCTCAGGTCCTAAAACTTTAGCAACTAAAGGACCAGAAAGAGAGAACCAACCAAATCCACTCCCCATCACAACGAGTTCGACAAAAGATTGAGTCATGATATGACTCGTCAAATAAGCCGCAATAAATAGTGCAATGATTGAAAAAAATGGCACTTTAATATGATTCATAGTGAGGGCTTGAATTTTAATCGTAGACAAATCCACTCCGATTAAAAAAATCAACACATACAATAGTATCGCGCTTAACATTTCCCCTGATAAAGTCTTGGGTAATAGCCAATATAGCCCCATCCCGATCAATACCATTCCAATCGCAATCAAGCATTCGGTAATAGGTTTGAGCATATCCTTGAATGATTTTTGGTGCTCAGCCTTAAAGTGGCTACGATTAAATAAAAGTCCAAAGGTAATCACACTTAACACTGTAGAATAAATAAAAGCTTCAATTAATATTTTTGAACCAAGATCTTTATCAAACAAGACACTGCCAAATTGAAAGCCTATAGAGATGAGGAGCAACCACACCAAAAACGTAATTTGACCAACTAATATATTGCGAACTTGAACGTTTGCAGCTTTACCTATGCCCCAACCCAATATAAGAGAAATGAGAATAGGTAAAAGCGAAATTATTAAATTTTGAATCATATTTTTTGCTTTGTAAGAGAGAAATCAATCAAAATCATCCAGCGCTCACCAGCCTCAGCATTTGTGCCTTGATCTATTTTTCTAATAGGTGATACATAATGTGAAACTGCTGGATCGTGTACAGCAAAACTTTCAGAAGCTTGTCTCAACGTAAATTTTTGATAAATATTATAATTATTTACCTCATCTAAACGCTTATTTCTTTCCTGAGGTGATGCAATAAAGTTTTCACCTCCTTCAATGTTATTGCTCCTATAAAACAAATGAGCAAATGTGAATGGCTCACCATCCTGATGAAAACAATTAGGCGAACTAATTCCTAGCTGATCGGCATGAGTTGAACGCAGTTTGACAAAATGGACACCCACGTAAATTGGCAGATAGGCATTTTCCAAACCAAAAGTAAGTTGATAATCATCTACAATCAAATCATTAAGATATTGCGTAGATTTAGCTTCTTGGCTCAACGCGTTAAAATAACGAATCGACTGATGCTCGGGATTGTTCCCTCCCTGATCATATCCAGATAACTCCTGCCCTATATTATCACGCACTGTCGGCAACCAAATAGGCTTAAGATCTTTTTCCCAAGGTAAAATTAAGGCATTTCCGTATCTTCTAAACCTTTGAGTATGTGTAGGTGCAAAAGGATCTTTTTCAAGTTTTTCAAACTCTTTAGCTAGTAATAGTTTAGAAAAATGATCCACCTCTATAGATTTATAATGTAGATACCCTTTTGCTTTGAAGGTATTCTTCAAATCAATTTCTTGATGTTTTATAGCAGTCAAATTGCTATACGATTCAGTATTAGCGTCTAATTGATCAAGCACAATTAATCCTTAAGAATAACTAAATAAATATCATAGTTACGCTAAAATTATTACGTTTTTATTAAGGTTTACTCACAAAATAATATTACTATTTCAAATTAAATTATTAAGAAAAATTACAAAATTATTGTTACAAATTCAAATACGAATTACATAAAACGTTAACATCGTTGAATAAAACTAACAGGACTTAATATTCCAACAATAGGTACAAGTCCATGATTAAAATAATTTCTACACTATGTTTACTCACTATCAGTTCAGTTACTTTAGCAGCAGGCAATCCTACACGAGTCGGTGATGTACTCGGTCGAGACCTCAACGTTCCAATTGTTGGTGCATTAGGGCATACAGGTGTATATGTAAGTTCAAACAATATTGTTCAAGTCATGAACAAAACGGCATATGTAGATGTGATTGAATATGTCAGCTTAAGTGGATTTAAAACTACAAAATATTGGGGAGCAAAGGCCAAAACAAGTTTTGGATATAAATCTCCTTACTCATCTGCTGCTAATCAAATCACTGCGATTTCAAATCAGCAACGACCTCATGTCGCTTACACGCTGTATTCAGCAACACCGAACCCAGCTGTGCAAGTCTGTTCACAATATAACTCCAACGGTGCTTGTAGCAAATATACATGGCAAAAGGGAACGTTCCGATGTGACAGCTTTACGAAATGGCTCTACACTCAGACAGGTAATGGTAATCTAGGAGGAAGCACACCGCGTGGAACTTTCAACAGTAGCTTACTCACAATTACACGAGTGTAAATAAATCATTCCCATTATATTGCCTTCACATCTCTGATGTTGAAGGCAACGACAGTTTAATATTTTAATAATATGAATAAGAAAAATATTTTTTTGGTTATTTTGATCTTCGTGATCTGTGCAGTAATTTTATGGGTGTATTTGAAATCGACAGCAGATACGACTCAAAGTATATCAAATCAAAACAATAATACTTCAACGCTAAAAAGCAATGAAGATCGCGCGACTAGCTTGTCTGAAAATACTGCAGATATGAAACCCAACACTAACCTACCCGTATGGGCAAAAAAGTTACTTCAACTGGATCAATCTGCTGCGAATCGAGAAGAAAAAATACATGATTTAATTCAGCTCCTTGAACAAAACCAGCATGATGAAAATGCAATAGAAGAAATCCTGACTCAACTTACTTCTCTCAATCCTTTAGAAGCAACTGAACAAATTTTGCCATTTCTCACACATCAGAATCCTAAAATTCAAAGCTTAGCGATAGGCGCACTGAATAATGCGATGTTGCTGACTGATCGAGAACATGAACTCAAAAAATCCCTACCTGAAAATGATTTGATTCGACAGAAAATTAGTCACGCTTTAGAGCAACGTTTTCAGGATCCAAATTTAGATCCAAAGGTTAAAGAAGTTCTTATTTCTAGCCTACCGCATACCGCATCTGTCCAAACTCAGCACAATCTTGTACAAGAACTTCTTCAACAAAATTCTATCTCACCAAACGAAGCACAATTTCTTTCTCAATATCTGCTAAATGGTCAGGGAAATAATACAACTTTAGAACAACTTGCGCATATAAATCCGAAGATGATTGAAGACATTATTGCGAATTTAAATAATCAAATTGTCGACCAACCAGCTATTGTTGAAGTTCTGAATAATGATCAAAAAAAGCAACTACATAATTTTATCTTACAGCATCCACCAAGCTCGAAAGATGAAAGCTATGGATATAAAAATGATATATGGCGATTTTCTTTAAACCAACTTCAACAATAAATAAAAGTTAGACTGGTTTTATATGAATATTTTTCAAGCTTATAATTACATAAAATTTACATTTAAAATAATTAAATAACTTCTCACTCCTATTTTAACTATAAATCAACATAGATTTAATACATTAATCTTTTTTATTTTAAGCTAAATTAATATTACATTTTAATCATTCACGATTTCATTTTTTTAATCGTGATGACTAAATATTTAGCACTCCAATAATCATAGTTATAAATTTAATGAGGGCATTATGAAAATAGTTTTAATTGGTGCAACAGGCATGGCAGGTTCTCGTATTCTTGAAGAGCTTGTTTCACGTGGACACTACGTCAAAGCGATTGCGCGTAATACAAGCAAAGTTTCAGATACAGAGCGTGTGTTAACTGTAGATTTAGATTTAAATGATCAAGAAGCACTTGTAAATGAGCTGAAAGGTCAAGATGCTGTAATTAGTGCAGTACGTTTCCAAGGTCTTGATATCAATTCACTTCTTAATGCTATTCGTGAATCAAAAGTTAAACGTTATATTGTTGTTGGTGGCGCTGGCGGTTTAACTGTACCAAATCAAAATGTGCGTGTAATCGATACAGAAGACTTCCCTGATGCATATAAAGCTGAGGCGGAAGCAGGCATTCAGTTCTTTGATAAGTTAAAACAAGTGGACGACATTGACTGGACCTTTATTGCTCCTGCAGCGGAATTCGGTCCTGGTAAGCGAACTGGTGAATATCGCTCTGGTAAAGATGAACTTATCGTTGGTGAAGAAGGCAGTAAAATCTCTGCAGAAGATTTCGCAGTAGCGCTCAGTGATGAGCTTGAAAATAATAACCATATTCAAGAGCGCTTTAGCGTAGGTTATTAATATTCAATGATATTATTAAAAAAGGAAGCTTAGGCTTCCTTTTTTATTATTTATTTCGCTCTATGAGATATTTTAAATAAATGAGATGAATGAAATCTAAAGAGGTTATAATATTTATATAAATAAAATTTAAAAAGTAGTATTTTCATGAATTATCTTGAGTATTTTTTATATATTTTCACTGTCATTATTATGATTGCCACTCCAGGCCCTGTTATGATTTTGGTGGCCAGTGCAGGTGCAAAAGGTGGTTATCGAAAAGCATTACAAACCATTTTAGGCACTAATGTCGCCTCACTATGTTTAATTGCGCTTTCAATTCTTGCACTTAAGGGTGTTCTTCATTTTAATGAGCATATTTTCAACATCATCAAAGTCCTAGGATGTCTTTATATTGGCTATTTAGGTTTTGAAATTCTTAGAGAAACTTTTCAGCACAATCAAACTGCCTCTTCAAAGATCAAGCCGATGGATAGCGGTTTTTCCAAAGGGTTTTTAGTTGGAATTTCCAATCCAAAAGATATTATTTTCTTCACTGCTTTTTTTCCGCAGTTTATTCAAATTACACCAAATATAGATTTAAGTTTGTCGCTGTTAATCATCACATGGATCATTTTGGATTTTGTCGTACTATCTTTAGTCTATTTAGGGTTTAACGCTATTTCTCAACAACGTATTTATTCAAAAATCTTAGCCTTGTGTGGCGCGATCTTCATTAGCATTGCTGGGTATGGTTCGGTGACAACACTTCTTGACTATTCTTTGTTTTAATATTGTTGGCGGTAATTGCAGTAACGTTTTAACTCTGAGGATATTCATCATGCAACAAGCCATTATTAGTTTTCATCTAGATGATGAAAACCATTGGGTCACCGAGCTGGCTTGTGGACACAATCAGCATGTTCGACATAATCCACCTTGGCAAAATCGCCCTTGGGTAATGACTGAACAAGGACGGAATGAAAAGTTGGGGATGTTGTTGGAGTGTAGGTTGTGTGATGCAGATAAGAATTACGCATAAGGTGTATTATGTTAATTTGTGAATTTTTCACTTTTTAGTCGTATGATATGGTTTTTTCGCCAAACTTAATTTCTCTAGAAGTACCAAAGTAATAAAAAACAATATTTTTTCGATTTAAAGAATTTAGAATAAATTTTGAAAGTTCGTGATTATTCAAGGCGATATCAATACTATTAAAAACTTCTTTTAAGTTTTCGAAATACCATTTTTCAAGCTCACTCTCAGTAAACTTGTTATGATCTATATAGGTATCATATTTTTTCAAATACGATGTAAGCCTTACAATAAGATAAGGATCTAACCTATCAGCAGGATAAGGATCATATTCCGTAGGCGTTTCATCAAGTTTTATTTCTGGGAAAAATATTAGTTGTCCAGAATCAAACCAAAATTCCACTGCAAAGTAATCCCAAAGTTGACTCTTTATTTCTGAAGAAAATTCATTCAAATATTCATTGATCATTAATTTAATATCAAATGATAAACCCTCATCTTTGGCATTTTCATTGCAAGTGAAATCTATATAATACCTATCTTTTTTAATAAATTGAATTGTCATAACTCACTCAAATCTGTTTCCAATTTTATCCATTTGTCTTAACATAAATCTTAACTCTCGATTAAAATTAAAAAGATATTTTGCAGCTTCCTCACTTGTCTTAGGATATGTATGATTTACGTTATCTAGATACGTGCCCACTGAATAACCATCGATTTTGTAGACACTTACTATGTATGAAAATAGGTAATTAACATAAAATCTCTTATGCGAAATTCCAATGTAAGCCCAAAATAGAAATGTCCGCTTTTAGAATATATGCACATGCAATTTTCTTAGCGGACGGTTTGAGATGTTGGTGTCTATGTCGGATATAGGCTCCCATTTTTAATTGCGCATAAGATGTATTATTTTAATTTTAGAAATTTTCACTTTTTAATGGTTGATATTGTTGTTTCTCCATATTCTGTTTCTCTAGAGCAACCAAAGTAACGAAAAACAATTTTTTCATTATTTAATGACTTCAGAATAAAACTTGAGAGCCTATAATCACTCAAAGCAATATCAAGGCTATTAACAATTTCTTTAACATTTTCTAAATACCATGCTTCAAATTCATCATCTGAGATATAATAATTTTCAACATAAGCATCATATTTTTTTAGATAAGATATGAGGCAAATAGTAAGATAGGGGTCAAGTCTTTCAGTTGCACCTAAGTCACTAAAAGAAATTGTTTTATCAACGATTTTTTCTGGAAATAAATATAATTGGCCACAGTCCAACCAGAGCTCAACCGCCATATAATCCCAATCAAGCGTGCTAATTACTTGTGAGAATTTTTCGAAAAATGCATGCAATATTTTTATTAAATCATGAGTTAACTCATCAATTTTTTGATGTAAATTACTTATCTGATCGCTAGTGAAAGTCAAAGAATCGTTATATTTCTCAGTCTCATATACGGCCATTATGCCTACTCCAGTCTTATTCCTTTCTTGTCCATAGTTTTCAAAGTTAATTTTATTTCACGATTAAAGTTAACACTGAATAGCCACCGATTTTTTAGACACTTATTATGTATGAAAAACTGAATAAATTTTAAATGATTACAATGTATTGACAGGATATTCATTAGAAAAAGAGTGGCAAGAGGAGAATGATAAGTTAGGTATTAATGAAAGGTTAGTGCCTATAATACCTTTTGTTTTAGGCGGAGAGTATGAAGTGAGTAACCTTCACTCTATTGATCGTATCAAGGGAATGCGTTTAAGAGCCCAAATAGCAAATCAAATTAGTAATATTCCTAATGGTTCTAATGTGCAATTTATATTAGGGAAATAAATCTAAAGTAATACATCTGCATAAAAAAAGCCCAACATCCTGTTGGGCTTTTTTACGTATTTGATGCGTTGGTATAACTCCTGTCGTACCTGCATATTCCATTGCTACGATTTCTTATTGTTATCTGGAGCATCCTGCTCTCTATATGTTCATCATAGAAAATTGAGGGGGATCGGTATAGACGCAAAATACCTGAATGAATGTGAGCCAAGGCGTACAAAATTGATTAAAACTTATCCCAAAAGTTGTCCGCAGAAATTGGGGATGAATTTGATCTTAAAAGGCATATATCTTATAGGGAATTGCGGTTTTTGATCGCTTTTTAACCAATTTTATTGGCGAAAAATGACAAATATGCTCAAAAAGAAACCGACATGTTTCAAAGTCGGTTTTTTGCTGTTTTTCAGGGTGGTTGAAAATTTTTAAGCAATTGATTTTAAATAATTATTTTAATTGCATTTCGCATAAGCTCTATTATGTTAAATGAGGCGGATTTATTTAATCCGCTTACCATTTTTATCGATGATTATTTCACCATCTTCTTTAGTAAAAGCACCTATTTGAGGTGCAGATAAAATATCTAAAACGAGTTCAGATGGTCTACATAGTTTTACACCTAATTCAGTCACTACAAATGGACGGTTAATTAAAATTGGATACTCAACCATAAAATTAATGAGCTGTTCATTTGTCCAGTGCTGCTGATCCAACTTGAGCGTTTCAAAGGGTTCTACATTTTTACGAATGGATTCACGTACAGAAATCCCTGCTTTTTCAATTAAATTAATGAGTTCAATCTTACTCGGAGGAGTAAGAAGGTATTCAATAATTTCAGGTTCTTCTCCTGTATTTCGAATGAGAGCTAGTGTATTTCTTGATGTTCCGCAAGCTGGGTTGTGATAGATCTTAACTTTCGATGACATTGGATTAACTCAGAACTTAATAATATTGCATTTATATATGGATATGCGTATATTCGCAATAGCATATATTAGAGTGTAGATGATGGATCAAGCAGATTTCTTTAAATGCCTATCTGACCCGACACGTTTGGATATTTTAAAAATTATTTTAGAAAGACAGAATGTATGTGTTTGTGAAATCACAGAGATCTTACAACTGAGCCAACCCAAAATTTCTCGTCACTTAGCTTTACTCCGTAACCTCTCAATTTTGTTAGATGAGCGTAAGGGACAATGGGTGTATTACCGATTAAATCCTGATTTACCAGAATGGGTAAATGCAGTGCTCAATGTCTTAAATGATGAAGTACTGAATAAATCTGCAAGCAACTTATCTATCTCTATGCAATGCGAGTAATTCAATGTCCGCATCAAAGCTCTCATTCTTAGATCGAAACCTAACGCTATGGATTTTCATTGCCATGGCATTAGGAGTAGGTATTGGTGTATTTTTTCCTCAAGCATCTGTGGTACTCGATCAATTAAGCA
>NZ_JBWYIY010000009.1:0-151990 GCF_056779975.1 Acinetobacter sp. ANC_7511 | reverse complement strand
ATGGAGAAAGTGCTGCCACTTCTTCCACAAGTTCTTTGATTTTTGCAGATTTGTCTGAATCATTTAAAGTCGCAACCAATTCGATTGGACCTTCAAGGCGTTCTAAAAGCGTTTTTAATTGAGCTGAAGTATTTTGATCTAACATTGCTAACGTCTCCAAAGGAGTAATATTTATTTGATAAAGCTATATTAGAAGAAATACAAAAATAGGTAAAACAGTTAGTTTGCATAAAGACTATCGAAAAATTGAATTAAAGAATCATTCATTTAAAAATGAATGATTCTTTTATGATGGTCGTAACAGTACAAACTTTAACTATATCTCCAAACGTTGAGTGATCGTTTGAATTCTGCTTTTAAAACTACGAGCTAATCCAAAGAAAATAAGAATTAACAATAACATGATGGCTGAGAACACCATTAATATCATCTTGACGACTTCTGAAATTTGTCGTGCCTGATTTGCTCGATGATCTATCGCTTTTGCCCAAGGAGTAATAGATTGACCATAAACTTGTTGCTGCATTGACCATAACTGCTCTGCATTAAAACCATATTCGACAAACTGTTTTTCATTTCTTTCAGCTTGCGCAAGTCGAGCTAAATATGTAGTTGCTAGCTTGGTATCTTCAGGTTTGTGAATCAAAGCCACTTGCGCAAGGACGTAGGCTTGTATAATTGGATTGACCTGTTGTTCAGTCATGATGACAGCAATCTGACTTTCGTGAATCGATTTATCATAATGACTTAATTGATATTGTTGTTCCAAAGACTCATCATTCAAGTCATATTGAACATAGGTCAAACCTGACCAAATTAAGATGACAGCAATGAACCAACCAACAAACTTAAGTACAAATGATTGAAAGCGCACATAGAAAAAACGTATTTTCTTTAAAAAATGAACGATAAAAAAAGCACCAATGACTGAGCTAAATACTTTTAGAATGAACCAACCTAACCAAGATATCAAATTAAAAAAATAGTCAGGCTGATGTTGGTACACGTTTACGACTTCATCTAAACTATGTGGCAAATGAAGCTGCTGAACAGTTTCACTCATACCCATAAAACCATAAATCATGTCCTGATGAATAAAAAGCGACACAACTGAAATAATGAGTACACTGGTACTCAAAAATCCCCATAAATTAAGTATGCGATTTCGTTTGTACAATTCAGGCAATCTTTTCTGAATCTCAGTCTGCGCCACAAGATATTCATTGGTTTTATTCAAATTTAAACCTCAAGAAATTAGTGTTTTGGCTGATTTTGACTCGAATCCAAAACAAGTTGTTGAAGATTTCCTTGCAAAGCCTTAATACGGATTGATGCCTCTTCACGTTTTTGCATCCCTTCTTTCTGAATACTAATAACATCATTCACTGTTTTAATGAGGGTATTTTGAACATGTTCAAGTGTTTCAATGTCAATCACTGAGCGTTGATTTGCTCGAGCAGTATCTACTGAGTTCTGGTGTAATAAATCTGCATTTCGTTTAAGTAACTCATTCGTCGCATCATCAATAGTATTAGCCAATTGGACGCTATTTTTTTGTTCCTGTAATGAAATCGCTAAACTAATTTGATTTTTCCAGGCAGGAAGCGTGATATTTTTTATCGCATAAAACTTATCAACCAACATTGAATTATTTGATTGAATAATTCGAATCATCGGTAATGTCTGCATCGCAGATTGTTGCAATATCTGTAAATCACTCACTCTTTTTTCCAAGTTGTTTGCTAAGTGATTTAAGTCGTAGATTTTTTGATTAGTTTGCGCATCTTGTTCTAGCGTACTTAATTCAGCTATTTGCTCCTGAACTTCTTGTTGTTTAATTTTCCCTGCAGCAATATAAACCCCTAATTGTTTATATTCGTCCTGCACACCATCAAACATACGATCCAATGTATTTACACGGTCTTTTAACCCTTGTTGAGAGGTTTCAATTTCTTTAACTAAAGCATCTATTTGTTCTTTAGTGGTATTGAACTTTTGATCAAAACTCTGTTTAGCACCCTTAAATCGATTTAAGATACTACCCAAGAAGCCTGAACTTTTAGCAGGACTTAAAATACTGTTTGTATTGAGCTGTTGAGCCACTGTAACGACTTCATTTAACTTTTGACCTGTTGCATCCAAATCTTTATTTTTAACTAGATCCAGTAATTCATCCGTATAAGTCGCCGTTTTAGTCGCAATGTTTTTCCCATATTCAGCAACCGTAGCATGATTCATATCAGCTAGTTCTTGGTGAACTGATTCGACTGCTGCAAGGTCTGAGGTCATCAACCCAATTTCTTTTAAATCTAACTTGGAAAACTTTTCCTCCATAGAGATTAAGCTTAAGGATTCATTTTTCTTTTGAATTGGAAAATCAGACATAACACACCTTATTCTTTAATTAGTGATTTTTTTAAAGATCGAATCAGTTGTTCGCGACTTTGATCTAACTTTTCAATATCGACTGCGCCATTTTTAATTTGAGTTTGCTCAAGATGATATTGCCAAGCTGGGATTAATACTTGCTGCGCTTCACGAAAACGATCCGTCAGAGTTAATGAAAGTTGTTGAGTCAATTGCATATGCATGAGAGAAATATCATTGTTTGCTTGTACCGACTCTAATGTTTGTATTTTTTTAGCCAATCGCTCCTCAAAGTTATCGAGTGGATGGCGATGATGAGAAAAATCTGTGTATTCTGTTAAAAATTGTCTTGCTGCTTGAATGTAGCGCGCCATTTGCTCTCTCAAACCAACTGCTTGCTGAAATCGAGAACTAGACTTTTGGATTTCAATGTGAATACGTTGGGACAGCTGATCAGCATCTAGAATGAGTCTATCTAAATCACGAATATAAGAAATTTGACCCGCACCGAACTCCAAATCCAGACCTAACCACTTTTGGAGAGCATTAAATTTTTTTTGTTTTAATTTCTTTTTGGATTGATTCAATTTTTGAATAATATCTGAAATTGTTTCGCTTAATTTTTTATTTAAAGTGGGGTCTATACCTACCAATAGAGCATTTTGTGCCTGCACAATATGTTCAGCATATAAATTAAGTTTAGACGAATCAGTCAATAAAGGAACAAGATCATGCCTCTTAATTGGGAGTAAATCCGAGGGATTAACTTCAATTTGATTTAAGGGTATAAGCTCATTAAAAGATGACATTAGCGTAATTTAAGCAAGTAATCAGCAATCCTCAAATGTAGCAATAAACTGTTCAAAATATACTATTTTTTTGCAAAATATTACACAAAATCAAATACAAAAAAGCCAGCAAATGCTGGCTTTTTTATTAATGAGGTTTAGATTTTCTCATTCTAAGCCAACATAAACCAATGAGTCCTAAAAGCCCAAACCCACCTAGGCTACCCCCTCCACTCGTACGAGAACTTCCAGGCCCTGTTTCCGTATTTAGAACAGCTAATGTTCCCTCACCTGATGAAGCGCCGTCTGCGTCCAATACTGAGTACTTAAGATCATAGGAAAAGACATCCAAATTATTGTTCAACTGAACACGAATGTTTCCACCATAGCACTTTTTAAAACGGTCATTAGCACATGGCTCTACCCGATCCGCGATAATTGAAACGGGATTCGGTACTCTTGCAAAATAAATTGATACCTCATCTCCATTAGCATTATGGTAAAACTCCTTTTTATTTGGAGGATTGATTGCATTTCTGTTGCCATCACCAGCATCACTCGCTTCAGCCAGTAAATTTACACTGATTTGAGTCGATTTTTTTGGATTGATTGTATATTCCACACGTTCAGGAACAGTTGGCACGATGTTGATAAAATTACCAATTAAATATGCACTTGATGTTTTTTTACTGTCGCTTTTTGAAGTAAGCGTATATGTACAGAATTCAGAGTCTCCACTCGGTGTTATGCGACCATCTGTTCTATACATGACTATCTGCTTAAGCTGCGGTTTCCATTCACATTTCAACCGATCATCAAACTTACCTAAGAACGTTTTATCGATATCTAATTTCCCAACTCCCACAACTTCAACTTTGACATCATAATTATCAACATTAAGATGCTCAATTTTTCGCACCTTACCATCAGGAGAAACAAATTCATCTGGTAAATTCAATTTGAATGGATCGAATAATATTGGACGATATTGATTAAGATTATTTAATTCATTCAAAAATGCTTTTTGATCGGTGAGCTTCTTATTATAATAATCAATCACTTCTTCTTTGGTTTCAGGATCGGCAATAGCATCTTCGAATGCTTTAATTCTATTCTCAGTTGATTTCTTTATTTGAACCAGTGATTCATTTGCTTTACTTAAATTGGAAACAGTCAACTTTAAGGTTTCTATCGCACCAATATCGCAAGTATTGGGAGTCACATCTAAACTGTTGAGCGAGTCCAATCCAATCCGATTTATACCTCGTTGATCATGTTGCGAACAACCATCAGTACCAAAATCAACTAAATCTGTACCACTAGAATTAATCTTCGGAAAAAAGACAGGATGAAAGTTAGTATTCTCATCATTAACTGGTAACGATGTTGAAAACAGATCATTAATACTCAATTGACTAACATCAAGACTATTTTTTTGTGCATTTTCTGACGCTTTTGCTGGTAGATCACAGTCTATAGATGGATTACTCAGTGGAATAGCATTTGCCAATAATTCAATACCTGCTGACTCAACTTGGCTCACATCACCGTGACTATATATACAGGCTTTAGCCTGATTAAAACCTATCACATTATGATTTAAGGCTTTTGCACCTGTATTTCCATACCAAAGCACAGATCGCGCGGTATTCGCGATAATCGTATTACTATCGAGCTTCAAAATAGAATTGGGACTCAAATTTATTTGACCCCCATCTGTTAAACGATCACTAAATTGAAAAATTTGACCTTGTGTAGTATTTAATACATTGGAAGAGATTGTATTTGCTTGCAATTGAGTTGTAGGTTCACCACAAAATGAGAATAAACTGTTTGAAGCTGTATTTCCATTTTCGGTAATAGACATACGGGATAAATCAATCTTACGACGTGTGAACACAAGATTATCCAAACAAGACATCGCGATAACAGCGCCTTGCTGAGCTGTATTACCACTCACCCACCCGACCGAATAACTTAAAGAGCTATCACTGTCATTCAAAAATATCGCTCCACCTCTTAATGCAGAAGAGCTAGTGATATTTACATTATATAAATCAGTCTCGCCTCCCAATAGCAAAGCGCCACCGTTGGTAGATGATTTACCATTTCTCAGCTCTATATTTCTTAAACTCAAACTCGGTCGATTTAGATTGGTCGTATTGAAAATGCGATGTGTATTTTGACCATTAATTATAGTTTGAATTTTAGTTTGCGCAGGATAACTATTTGAAATGACATTCGGTTTGGAATAATCGACAGGCTCTTTACCCCTAATAATCACTGAAGAAGTTGGCTGAAGCTCTGCATTCAAGCTATAGGTACCAGCTTCAAGCTGAATAATGTCAGTTTGTACTCGATCCGTATTACCTTTAGCACAACCTCCATAAGCTCGATTAGTCGAAGCAGCCGTCAACGCTTCTCTGAGTGAACACTTTGCATCATTAGTACCGTCTTCATCATCAAAGGTAGTGACATAAATTATTGTATCTTCAGCAGCCATCAAGGACATTGCAGAAAGGACTGCTAAGGTCAAAAAAGCTTTTCTACTTTTCAACATACGATTCCCTTATTATTTTTTTCTACGTATCGCGATTAAAGTCATCAGACCTAATACGGAGATTAGACCTAGCCCCCCACCAGAAGTTTTTACTTTATCGCTTGTATAAGTATCTCTGGGGTCTTGTTTAATGACAGTTGGAATTTCGATATAAGGATTCATTGACTCATTCAATTGACGTGTAGATACAACGACCAAAACTTTAAAATCATCAGTTCCGTGCCAATTCCCTTGAGGTGTATAAGTAAACTCTCCATTTTGGAGTAGTTCAGCTTTACCTTTACTAGGAGAGTTATTTTGTTGGATGATCATACAGCCCGCTTGCCATTCTTCTTTTTTGGGATGAGGTCCGACTAAGGCATCACATTGACTAGCAGGTATTAGCTCACCATCTCCTAGAAAATCATTAATATTTAACTTAACAATTTCTCCGTAAAAGATATCCTTGCCAAATCTGCCTGAAGACGTACTTGACTGAATAAGTTCGATCGCGCCTCGATCACACAAAATACGATCCTTACGTGCGTTGCCACGCTGATCAACTGTTTCACATGATGTACCATTTGAATCTGGTCCACGATTAATGATCGGAGAATCTGTTAATTGTCGATAACTAGGCAACACTCTTGGGCGGAAATATCCTAAAGCATAGCCAGAATAGACTTTGAACGGACATAAAATGCCAGATGAATTAACATCACACTCACCTTCTACATCAGTCCCAGCTAATAATGTGCGCTCGCCCAGTTGTTCTGAAGCTGTGCCCTCACAACCAAAACCATATAAATTATTGTTTAAATTTGATTGATCTATTGCAGTCTCTACACGACAGTCTCGATTGCCATTTTTTGCAATTATATTGTTAGTAAGCAATGCCTTCTTAAACGGCGCATTAAAAATCAAGCCAAAATCATTAAAGACCAGCGTATTGTTATTAAGTGCAATACCATCCTTAACATTGATAATATAGCCCTTATTATTAAAAATTGTTGAATTGGTCACTTTGGCATAATTGAGATTGGTCACCTTAGTTTCATCTTCACTCAACACTTTATGGCTATAGATTGCGAAACCTTCTGAATCTGTTGTCTTATTACCTTTAATAACAGAAGCACTAATGTCAAAATCAGGATATTCACTATACAAAACAGCACCTTGTTGTGCTTGATTGTTTTCCAATAACGAATTAACTAGATTCACTCGCGCGGAACGAATTTTGCTAGTTTCGGATTCAATAAATGATTCAACATTATAAATCGCACCGCCAAAATTCGCTTTGCCATTGATAAGATGGCTTTTATCAAATTTTAGCCGTTCATAATTGAGAATTAACCCACCTTTTTCTTTGCATACTGATGCGGCACAACCTTGCAAGGTAATTTCGTAAAATTCCACACCAATTGCAGCATCTCTAATTTCATCATCAGCTTTAGGACGAATTCGCTCAATATGGAAAATTCGATCAGTACCCTTCATTGTTATGACGGCATTTTTTGTACCAGGAATATCGTCAACAATGGTAGTTTCATACTGCGTTCTAAAAACCATCGGTTTAGAGATGCGAACTTGCTCGTTTAGGAGATATTCTTTCGTAGATAAGATAATATTATCTGTGGCATCTTTACCACCACAGCCATTGAGACCTGCTTCAGGTTTACCCTGATTAATATATTCAATTGCTTCACGCAACGAACATTGATCATCATTTTTGGTGATATCTTCAGTGGTCGTAACCACAATATCTGCACTGAATACATGCCCTGTTGCACACAACAATACAAGACCTAAGCCCCGTCTGAGCATTACCATCTCCTTAATTTTTCTTTATTTTTTTAAGTAGCGAACTTTAATTATGTAGCGCTATTTGTCCATTTTGACTAATCTGTCACAATTTTTTAGAATTCTCAATTATTTTTAAGTAAAAAATTGCCGAGTTCAGATAAAGTCTACATTTTGAGTTTTGAATAACATTTAAAAAGCATTTAAGCACTATACTGATCGATGAGCGCGTAGATTTGCTTAAGGGTTGCGTTGGATAGCTTAACTTTTTCACCCTGTAGTAACTTTGATAATTGATCAACCGTTTGTAATAAGGTACTGGTCTGTATCGGGCCATTGGTCAGCAGATAATCAATAATTAAAGGATCAAAATGCACACCTTTACGATCTAACACAGAATGTAATAAGGCATAGCGGTCAGCGTAGGATTGACCTGTTGGCACTTTAACACTCACCGCTTGAGTTAATCTCGACTGAAGATCTGGTAATTCAAGTTTCAATTCAATTGGCGCAGATCTAGATGAAAAGACTAGTTGTCCTCCACCATCATTATTATTATTTATTAAATGAAATACCGCCTTTTGCCAATGCGGTACACCACTAATCGCTTCAATATCGTCCAGAGCGACCAAATCATAGCGATCCAATGAAGTAATCGCCTCAATTGGAGCATCGAGCAATTCTAGCAATGACACTTTAATTGCAGATTTCCCCACATCTAGATATGAGTCACATATCGCAGTTAATAAGTGACTCTTACCTGTGCCCGCACCGCCATAAAGGTAAAATCGATTCATTAATCCAGCATGAAGTTGGCGAACTGCATCAATGACGGGTCCCCAACCTGGGCCGGAAAAATCACTGATCCGTGCATCAAGTTGAGGTTCTATATCAAGTTGCAGTTGCCGCATAAATGCTTGGTCACCTTAAGGTTCTTTATTTTGTTTCTGCACATCGATTTTTTCAGATGTTGCAATATCTTGTTGATTATTGATTGATTGTGGTTTGAGATCAAGCTCAATATCAACCTGATCGGTTTGGATTGTAATTTCACCACCACCATGATCAGCTAAGGCAACAGCTGGCGTACCATAAATTGTACTCCTTTCATAAGTGTCACGTGCATGTCGGAGCAGTACCACGATTACAGCTGCAACAGGTAATGCAATCAACATACCCAAGAAACCAGCCAATTGTGCACCAGCCAATACAGCGAATACGACCGCTACTGGAGAAAGACCAATTTTATCTCCCAATAAGAATGGCTGAAGCACATAACCTTCAACAGCTTGCCCTACCATGAACACCACTGCAACTAAAAGGAGTTGAGTCCAATCCATACCAAATTGGAAGAAAGTTGCTATCACGGCAGCAATAATTCCTACTGCAAATCCTAAATATGGGATGATACTTGCCAAGCCTGCAATCATGCCAATAATCAAACCAACTTCCAGACCAATCAGTTGTAAACCAACGGCATAAACAATCCCCAAAAGGATCATCACGAGGAATTGTCCTTTTACAAATGCGCCTAGTACGCTATGGCATTCACCTACGATTTCAAGCGTTGAAGCTTCATAAGGACGTGGAATGAGTCGACGCAAACTATTGAGCATTCGATCCCAATCTAAGAGGAAATAAAATGCAATAATTGGAATCAGTACAATTGTCCCACCAATCTGAATAAAATTCAGACCAGATTGTGCCAATTTGAGTGCCATCGCTTGGATACTGTCAGCACTATAATTGGTTTGAACATACTCCATAACAGCTGCTGAAATCTGGTCTACATCTAATTCTAGTGGCACTATATTGAAAGTATCTGATAACCACGGTAAGAAGCTATAATTTACCCAATGAACTACTTTCGGGATACTGGATTTAGCATACATTAGCTGTTCCCAAATTAATGGAACCAAATACCACATTGCCCATGTGATCACGACGCCAATACCAATAAATACCAAACTGATAGACAACCAACGAGGTAAACCTATCTTATGCAATCGATCAACCAATGGACTGAAAAGATAAGCTATTAAAAATGCACCAATAAATGGGATTACGACCGGTTTTAATAAGTATAAAATCCAGAGAAATAAAGCTATCCCTGCAAGGATAAAAACACGGCGTAGGGTACGATCTACCATAGAAACTCGCCTTTTTTAAGATTATTCGTTATGTAAAGGAAAATATTTTAGTAAAGATAACATTTTAGTGCATAAATAACATAAGAGTTTCGTATATTCAGGTTATAATCCCCGCGCGAATGCGGAGACTTCAATATGAGCAACTCAACTTCTACCCCAAACACTGGTTTAAGCTACAAAGATGCAGGTGTCGACATTGAGGCGGGCGACGCGTTAGTCGATCGTATCAAATCTGTCGCTAAACGCACGACTCGTCCTGAAGTAATGGGCGGTCTTGGTGGCTTCGGTGCACTTTGTAAAATTCCTAAAGGTTATGAAGAACCTGTTCTCGTATCTGGCACAGACGGTGTTGGTACAAAATTACGTTTAGCATTGAATTTAAACCGTCATGACACAATTGGTCAGGATTTGGTTGCAATGTGTGTGAACGATTTACTTGTCTGTGGTGCTGAACCACTCTTCTTCCTTGATTACTACGCAACTGGTCACCTCAATGTTGATGTCGCAGCAAATGTAGTGACAGGTATCGGTCAAGGTTGTGAGCTTGCTGGATGTGCATTGGTCGGTGGTGAAACTGCTGAAATGCCAGGCATGTATGAAGGTGAAGATTACGATTTAGCTGGTTTCTGTGTAGGTGTTGTAGAACAAAGTAAAATTATTGATGGCTCTAAAGTTAAAGCTGGTGATGTATTAGTTGGTGTTGCTTCAAGCGGCGCACACTCTAATGGCTACTCTCTTCTTCGTAAAATTTTAGATGTAAAAAATGTTGATTTAACTCAAATTGTTGATGGTCGTCCACTTGCTGATGTCGCAATGGAGCCAACTCGTATCTACGTTAAACCAATTCTAGAGCTTCTCAAACAGGTTGATGTTCACGCGATGGCACACATCACAGGTGGCGGTTTACCAGGTAACTTACCTCGCGTATTACCAAATGGTGCTCAAGCTGTAGTAAACGAATCTTCTTGGCAATGGCCTGAGCTGTTCAAACTTCTTCAACGTGAAGGTGGTGTAGAACAATTTGAAATGTACCGTACATTCAACTGTGGCGTAGGTATGGTTCTAGTTGTTGATGCTGCTGAAGCTGATAAAACAGTTGAAATCTTAAATCAACTCGGCGAAAAAGCATGGACAATGGGCCACATTGTTGACAATGCTGAATCTGTCGAAGGTGCAGACGAAAAAATTCGTGTGATCTTCGCTTAATCAGTTTATTGTTAAAACATGATTAAAATTGCTGTTTTAGTATCAGGTAACGGATCAAACCTACAAGCATTAATCGATGCAAACCTTTCAGGTCAAATTGTCGGTGTGATCTCGAATAAACCTGCTGCTTACGCACTTGAGCGTGCTGCTCATGCCAACATTGCAACTGCAGTGATTGAACATAAAAACTTCCCAGATCGTGAAGCGTTTGATGATGTTATGCACCAGCAACTGCTCGACTGGGAAGCTGATCTTGTGGTTTTAGCGGGCTTTATGCGCATTTTAAGTGCTAAGTTCGTTAAAGCATGGGAGGGTAAAATGATCAATATCCATCCCTCTCTGCTGCCCAATTACAAAGGAATGCATACACATCAACGTGTATTGAATACTGGTGATCTATGGCATGGTTGTACAGTACATTATGTCACTGCAGAACTAGATGCAGGTCAAGCACTAGCTCAAGGCGTACTCAAAGTTTCTCACCATGATAATGTTGAATCTTTAGCAGATCGTGTACATCAACTTGAACATTTAATTTATCCTCAAGTTGTAGAATGGATTTGTAATCAAACCATTCAAGTCACATCCGAAGGCGTGCACTATAAAAATCAAATTTTGAAAGGTCCAATACAGTTCTGTCATATTTGATTTAAAAAACGCAGCTTAGGCTGCGTTTTTTTGTGGCGTCAAAATAGTTTTTAAATGCGCAGCCAATTGCTCAGGATGTTCAAGTGGGAACATGTGTCCACCTTCAAAAATACTAAAAGGCACACCAAACTTTTTCCTCACTTTATGAGGGAATTTACGTGCTAAGAATGGACCTTGAGAAGCAACAATTAATTGACTTGGAACTTTGAGCTTAGGTTGAGGCAGCCACCATAATGAAGGATTGGTTCTAAAAATATCCACTTCAATAGATTTTGGAATCGCCAACTCAACGCCGCCACGCGTTGGATCTTCAACTAATGCAAATTGAATATAGTCATTAAAACATTGCTCATCAAATGCTGCATATAGGGCTTTTGGTCGAAGTAATGTTGCAGCTTGCTCTCGACTATCCCAATGATCACGTCGACGTTTAGACAATGCCGCTGGCGACATTTGATCCACTGCTTTTAACTTCAAAGACTTTGCAATATGCATAGCAAATGATTCTAGCCCCATAATAAGAGGTGGATCGAGAAGAATAGTTTGACTAAAAAGTTCTGGGCATTTCAAAGCAGCTTTGAACGTCAAAACTCCTCCTAAGGAGTGCCCGATACCAATCACTTTACGACCATGGGATTTCTGAACAATATTATCAATCACTTGCTGTGTCATACTTTCCCAGTGTTGATCTACAGGATAACGTTGATCAACACCAAGATTGGTCGTATAAATCACATCGAATTGATCAGACAAAGCATCAAAAAATTTTTGATAAACTTTCGATGGAACCCCGTTGGCATGAGCAAAATGGATCAATGGTTTCATTGGATTCGATTCACCTGCTCAGATTGAATCTGCTTGGAAATTGAAGAAGCAAAACCTTGACCAAATTCACTTCCAAGTCGTCCAATCACAGAATCAAAGGGGCTACGTTGAATAGTATAATCTACCGTTTTTTCGACTTTTAATTCGCGTTTCAGTGTGTGAATACTGCCAATCCGATCTGCGATACCGAGCTTCACAGCCTGCTCACCAGTCCAAAACAAACCTGAAAATATAGCAGGATCTTGCGATTTCAATTTATTGCCACGACCTTTTTTAACTGCATCAATAAAATGTTGATGAACATTATCCAATACACCTTGTACGTGTGCACGTTGTGCAGGATCAACTGGTTGTGTCATCGACAATAATGCTTTGTTCTCACCTGAAGTCATGGTGCGATCTTCAACGCCAAGTTTTTGCATCAAACCACTCACTCCATAGTTTGGCATGATGACGCCAATTGAGCCGACTAAACTTGATGGATTAACAATAATTTCATCCGCTGCAGAAGCTATGTAATAAGCACCTGAAGCACCTGTGTCACCAATTAATGCATAAAGTTTTTTATCTTTATAAACCGACTTTAAATATTGGATCTCTTGCCAAATTTCATCAGACTGGACTGGAGATCCACCCGGAGAGTTAATATTTAAAACAACAGCTTGCGATTGCTTGCTTTCAAATGCTTTTTTCAAACCTTTGATCGTATCTGCACTATTCACACTTTGCTGGTCTGCTGCAATCGTTCCTACAATATCGACTGTAGCAATATGCTGTGATGACACCGCACTATCAGTGGAAGTCGTTGAACAACTTTTCCCCATGACCAAAACTATAAACAACAGATATGCGAAAGTAAGAAATTTAAAAAAGATTCCCCAACGTCTTGCACGTCTCTGTTCTTCTACAGATGCGAGAACAGCTTTTTCTAAAATTTGCCATTCTTTTCCGTTCGGTTGGTTATTTGGTTTTTGATTTTCATTTTGTGGTTCAGGCGGCCAAGCGGACATACATACCATCCAAATTAAATTTAAGCTGACATTATATACAAGGAATGAGGTCAAACTATTTATAAGTCAAGATTTAACATATAATAAACCCAAATCACAATATTCTATGAACTTACCAAATTTTGAATCTAATGCCTGAAACCAAAACATCGACCACAACCCGCCTGTTAAATTTCTTCAGTCGCCGTCCGATTCGTTTTTCTCGTTTTTTTGCAAAAATGCTTGCAGGGCTGATTAATACGCTAAAAATTACAAAAACTACGAATACCATCCGCCTCAATATCGACATTTGCTTACCGCATCTTTCTGATGAAGAAAAACATTTAGTGACTCGTGCAGCGGTAAGAAACGAACTTCAATCTTATATGGAATTTTTTAGTATTTGGGGAAGCTCAAACGAAACCAATATTTCACGAATACGCCATGTCACTGGTGCTGAATATTTTCATGAAGCAATGGCTGAAAAGAAAGGTATTATTTTACTCGCACCACATTTTGGTACATGGGAAGTCATGAATGCGTGGTTCGCACAATATACTAAGATGACCATCATGTATAAGCCCATCAAGAATGAAGAAGCAGATCAATTTGTGCGCCAGGCTCGTAGTCGAGAACAAGCAACTTTAGTCCCTACAGATGAGAGTGGTATAAGACAAATTTTTAAAGCCCTTAAATTAGGGGGGACAACTGTGATTCTTCCAGATCACAATCCTAAACACGGTGGTGAAATGATCGATTATTTCGGCATACCACTCGAGTCCAGTAATTTAAGTGCCAAACTCATCCAAAAAACTAAAGCCAAAGGCCTTTTGGTCTATGCAATTCGCAATGAAACTGAAGATTTTGATGTATTTATTGAACCAATGGATGCTTCGATTTATGAAGGCACTCCCGCTGACGGAACGTTAGTAATTCACCGTGCAATAGAAAGCCTGATTCATCGTTATCCTGAACATGCTCATTGGAGCTATAAACGTTTCCGTGCAAATCCTGATCTACATAACATTTATCGTATCCCTGCAGAACAAGCCAGAGCAAAAATAGAACAAGTTAGAAAAGCAAGTTAATCTATGGGGTTATTCCGAGTTAACCACGCTTTTTGATCTCGATGATATCGAAATTGTACATCTCCGTTTTTATCGAAGGTCATTCGAATGCTGCCCTTCGATTGGGTATCGCGTAGCGGAATATTAAGCGCTTTTAAACGCTCTTTGACAACAGGATGTGGATGATTATAGCGGTTATCAAAACCAGCCGATGCAATGGCAATTTTAGGTTTGGTATTTTTTAAAAAGTCGTAAGATGAACTATGTCGACTGCCATGGTGTCCTAAGATTAAAATATCTACTCTAAGTTCAGGATACTGCTTTAAAATACGATACTCTGTCTCCCACCCTGCATCCCCCATAATCAGAATATGCTTAAAATCGTTAGCATAGGGTAATGTCAGATACATTACGCACGAAAGCTCATTACGATTTTGACTGACAAAATTTAATTGTGATTCAGCTGGTGAGAGAAATTGTATATTTATCTTACCCAATTGCACCTGTTGATGCTGTCGACAATAATCAAATTTCACTTGCTGAAACCTATCATCTTTTTCATTTGAGATAACTTGATCAATTTGTATATGTTTTTCGATAGCGCGGTATGCACCAGCATGATCTTGATCAAGATGACTCATAAAAATTTGATCTAATTTTGATATGCCACGTTGAATTAAGAAAGGGACAACTACACTTTCTCCAATACTAAATGTATTCTCATCAAAGCTCCCGCCTGTATCAACTAAAGCATTTTTCCCTGATGACTGTAAGAGTATGGATTGCCCCTGTCCTATGTCTAAAATTTCAATGATATCGTATCAATCATCACGTTTAGGCATCAGCAATGCCACACCTAATACGGGTATCCATAATCGAGGGATTACATTCTTTGGCATAAAGAACATCAATACTGCCAAAGCGAGCAAAAACATTTGTGCTTTCGTTAACGCTACCCATTTCAATGGATTGTCTAATATTGCTCCCAGCTTAGTCAGCAGCACCAAAAGCACCGATATCAACATATCAGCCAGATGAAATAAAAATAGACCAACAAAAGGAATAAAGCTGAGACAATAGCCCAGTACTTCTAATGGCACGATCAAGGTCCCAATCATTGGAACAGCAACTAAATTAGCAAATGGTGCAAGTAAAGAAATCTGTTGAAATATCAGTAAAGTGAATGGTAACAGTGCAATAAATATTTTCCATTGGGATTGCAAAAGTATTTTAAGATACATTTTTGCTTTATCTAGAAAATGATATTTGTTGATTAAAGCAGTGTTTTGCTGTTCATGAACGATCGTTTGGTATACACGAATCAAAATCAAACATGCGCCGTACGAAAGCCAAAATGCAGCAGATAAAATACTAAAAGGGTCTAAATAGAGCATTAAGCTCGCACTGATAAGTAATAGCACAAAAGGCTTAATCTTGAATTTAAATAAAATAGCGATACTAATTAGACAAACTGACAATGTAGTTCTTAGTGCAGGAATTTCGAGCCCTGAAAAAAAACTATAAATAATTACCCCACATACGAAAGGGATTAAAAGTAAATATGTTTTGGGAACTTTTAGAAAAATATGAGGACGAAAAATTGATACAAGATACCCCATGAACCACGATAATAAACCAGCAAAAATTAGAACATGTGGACCTGAAATAGCCAATAAATGCGTAATGCCTAGTTTTTTAAATAATTCTTCTTGTTGCTCCGTCAGTAGACTCTTATCACCTGTGAGTAACGCGACTAGCAAACCCTTATTTCTGAATACTCCCTGTTCGATATCATCCCTAAAAGCTAAACGTGCTTTTTCAATGCTCAGGCTCAATCGTGCGATAAGGCTCCGATGCACATCGGTTGAAGATAAATAACCTTCAGAATATAACACCGCTTCACTTACAGGTACGATCCAATCTACACGCATTGTTCCAGCTATATTTTGCTGCAACAACCATTTCTCATGATCAAATACCCCATCTACTGCATAACTATGTGCGGGTCTTAATTTTCCCGTAACTTTATAATAGCGCCCTAGTTCTAATGTCGTATCAAGTTTTGACTCTCGCAAATATAATAATAGCGTTTGAGATTGTCCTTGCTTCTTGTCGATCACTTGCGCACGCTGCTGTATTGATCGACCTTCCTGATCCATTTTCAGCTGATTAATTTTATTGATATAGACAACTATTTCTTTTTCTTCAATATATTGAACACGTTTCTCTAAACGATCGTGTAAGGCTGTTTTTGCATGTTGATGCCCCAAAACAAATGTGATCAGACAAATTCCCGTTAGCACAAGCATTCTTGATGATGACTGGACAATACTTGAGGTGTGAGGATAAATGAATCGATCAGGTTGCCTCATTAATCGTACGAAGTAACCCATGATCAAAATGATACTTGCCATACCCAGCAAGAGAGTTGAATATTCAACTTCACCCTGAAAGCTGATCGTAGCAACACCAATGATCCAAAAGATGAGAATAAATATTAAGAACATCTAACTTTTATGTTTATTTTTCTTAAATAGATTAAAGCCCACCTAAGTGGGCTTTAACAAGACTGTTAATCGGATTTTTAGGCTATACCCACAATCCATCTTGCATATGCAAAATCTTATCAGCAGTTTGTGCGAGCTGTTCATCATGGGTCACGATGAGCATTGCCATATTAAATTCTTTACGCAGATCGGAAAGCAATTCAAAAATTGTGACGGCAGTTTTACGATCTAAATTTCCAGTAGGCTCATCTGCCATCATCAATTTAGGTTGAGCCACTAAAGCCCGTGCAAGCGCAACGCGTTGTCGCTCACCGCCAGATAACTCACCTGGTTTATGCGTTAAACGATGTGATAAACCCACTTTATTCAACAAATATTCTGCACGTTCTTTTACTTCTTTAAAATTTGCATCTTTACGTAACATCAGCGGCATTGATACATTTTCTAAAGCCGTAAACTCAGGAAGTAAATGGTGAAATTGATACACAAATCCGAGGTGTTCATTACGTAGGAAACCGCGTTCAGCTTCGCCTAAAGTGTCAAAACGCTGCCCATTAAGCATCACTACACCTTCGGACGGACGATCAAGCCCCCCTAATACATGTAACAGCGTACTCTTACCCGAACCACTTGATCCAACAATTGAAACAAATTGTCCTTGCTCAACAACTAAATCCAATCCCTTAATCACTTCAACAGTTGATTTACCATCTGTAAAATGTTTATGAATATTTTTGGCTTCTAAGACAATATTACTCATAGCGTAAAGCCTCTGCTGGTTGAACTTTGGCAGCACGCAGCGCTGGATAAATTGTTGCAAGGAAACTTAGCGCTAGTGATAAGCTAACAATCACCACCACATCTTGCCAACGTAGATACGATGGTAAATAGTTAATGAAATATGCATCGAACAAATTTAGTCCAAAAGCAGTGTTCAACCAGCCAATAAATCCACTAATGCTCGTTGCAAAGATGATACCTAGTGCTGCTCCTGCCAGTGTTCCTACAACACCAATCACCGTACCCTGTACCATAAAAATCTTAGTGATCGTTGCTGGTGAAGCACCTAAGGTTCTTAAAATAGCAATGTCAGATTTTTTATCAGTAACCACCATCACCAATGAAGATACAATATTAAATGCTGCAACCAAGACAATGAGGAAAAGTAAAAGGCTAACCATTGCTTTTTCCATCTGAATGGCACTAAAGAGATTGCCGTGCGTATAAGTCCAATTTGATGGATAGAAATTGCCTCGTAAATCCATAACAACTTCTTCAGCGACTTGTGGTGCTTTGAAGATATCATCTAGCTTCATACGGATACCTTGTGCACCATCCGGCAGTCTCAACAATGTCGAAGCATCATTTAGCGCGATGTAACCCATCATCGAGTCCACTTCCGCACCAATACTAAAAATACCGACAATTTTAAAACGTTTAAATCTTGGAACAACGCCAGCGGGTGATGGTGTCGCTTCAGGTAATACCAATGTTACATTGTCATTGAGACTTAAACCTAAAGCATCCGTCATCTGCTTGCCCAAAACAATCCCGAACTCACCTTTCTTTAATGAGTTGATGTCGCCTTGAACCATATGATTTTGAATAATAGATACATTTTTTTCATAGTCAGGCTCAATACCCGTGACCATTATCCCTGCAACCTGTCCTTGGGCTGTTAACATCCCCTGCAACTGTGTAAAAGGTGCAACACCCGTCACATGTTCATGTTGGTCTATTTTCTTTGCAAGCTCAGGCCAGTCTGTTAGAATTTGTGTAGAGGAAACAGTCGCTTGAGGTACCATTCCCAAGACACGGTTTTTTAATTCACGATCGAAACCGTTCATTACAGATAACACAGTAATGAGAACAGCGACGCCCAAAGTCAGACCGATCATGGAAACTAAAGCAATAAAAGAAATAAAGTGATTACTTCGCCGTGCGCGAGTGTATCTCAACCCTATATACAGCGAGATCGGTTTAAACATACCATCTAGTCCGAGGTGTTTTAATGGAAAATCTTCAGCATCAAAGTGGCAATATTGAAAGACGCGTCATGTCACGTATTGATGCTGCCTTAAGAATAAATTATCAGATCATCACTAAAGATGTCGCTTTGAATGATCCCTATGATTCAAATTTTGTACTACCGCGCTATTTTCTCTTACTTGCAGAATTAGATCAATTTGATCATGCGCTTATGTACGAATTAGAACAATTAAATCAAAAAGATCAACAAATTGCTCGGATATTATCCTTATTTAATCAAAAATTAAACCTCATTACGGGCTCACTTTACGACTCTATTGTACAAACCATGTTACCAGTACCTACTCAAGTCAATTTGTCTGAAACGGGTTTTAGTTTTTATGCTGAGCAACATATCCCTGAACAAACCTATATACACATCACATTGAGTCACCCTGAAAATGATTTTCATATCGCTGCAACTGCACAAGTTGTCTACAGCAATCAAGAAGAAAATGGGCTGTTTAGAACCGGTGCATATTTTCTAACGTTACATCCCCAAGACAAAGTAAAGTTAACAGAAGCCTTGAAGCATTTAAAAAACTCACAGAATCGCTGAGCATCCAACTTAAGGCTTTAATACTTTTTGTTTAAATTTCTGATTCGCTTCTATATCCCGATAAAAATACATAAACAATCCCAGAAGTAGGATCATTGCTCCCAGTATCATACCTAGCGTTAATTTCTCATGATTAAACGCGGCACCTATACCAAGCGCTAAAACTGGAGTCATTACATTTGTAAGGGACAATGTGGTGGGTTGGATTTTTTTGACCAAATAGAAATAACAAAACATAGCAACTAATGAAGCCATAACAACAGAATATATGATCGCAAGTAATGACTTCATTGAAGGTAATTCAGTAGGTAAATATTTCCATATAAATGGCACAATTAGACATGCAACGATGGTAGAAACCAGTATTGAACCTGTCGCCTGTGCCATCGGTGCTACATCAGCATTTATTTTTTTTACCCAAAAAATTGACATTGCGTATGAAAAAACGCTGAGCAACATTAAACCAATTCCAATGGGATGGATATGTTGTGCTGATCCAGTAAAACTGATCACTACAAGCCCAGTAATCGCGACGATCATTCCTAACCATTGCAGCTTATGCAAATCTTGTTGAAAGATAAATTTTCCAATAAGCCCTGCCATAATTGGGGCTAATCCAAACATCAGTGCAATCATGCCAGAACTTAGATAATCAGTAGCTACATAAGTAAAAAATTGCGAACCAATCAAGCTAAATGAACCAGCAAAATAACTATGCAATGCAATTGAATTTAAAGGAAATTTCACCTTTAAAACTATGAGAAGTAATGCCGCGATAGGCAGTGCCAAGCCTAATCGAATCACCAATGCCCACATTAAATAAATATCGTCTACACTCCACACAATCGCAAGTGGAGTTGTTGCCCAGATGATGACCAATAAGGCATAAATGAGCATAAGTTTAGATTTTTCTGGCATGTGAACTCGATTGATAAGATAAATCAGGCAGTTTTTCTTTTTTGTTTTTGAATCGTTTGATCCAAAGCACTTGAAAATTCACGCTTATCTCTTTCTGAAATTGGCGGTGGTCCACCGGTTTGAACGCCAGCCCCTCTCAAAGTTTCCATGAAATCACGCAAATGTAATCGTGCCTTAATATTAGCTTCTGTCCAAATTTCACCACGTGGATGAATTGCAACGCCACCCTTTTCGATGACTTGAGCTGCTAGAGGAATATCCTGCGTCATGACAATATCATGCTCTTTCATACGTTCGATAATTTCTTTATCAGCTTGATCTGCTCCACTCATCACTTGTATTGAATTAATACGAACGGAAGGAGTTATTCCTACATTTTGATTGGCGACAAAAGTTACTTCGAGTTGATAACGATCAGAAGCTCTTAAGATGACTTCACGCAAAATTTTAGGTAATGCATCAGCATCGACCCAGAGTTTAAATGGCAACACGCCTCTTTCCTTCATTGTCTTACCACGTCATCTTATCAAATTTAATAGATGGTTGGTTTGATATGATGAATATAAAGCGGATCGTTTTTTCATAGTGAGGACCTTCTCTCCATGTTATTTAAATACATGAAAAATCTTATTGTTGTCAGTTTAATCAAAATTAAAACTAATTGATTGTTTTTGCTTAATGTATGAACGATTAAAACTTTTTTTGATACGAAGCTTTTGACAATTGAAATGTCTATCCTTAATATACAAGCACCTCGCAACGTCCCTATCGTCTAGAGGCCTAGGACATCGCCCTTTCACGGCGGTAACCGGGGTTCGAATCCCCGTAGGGACGCCATTATCGTTTCATACGATCACTCAATATTCAAAATTACTATTATTTCATTGAAGAATTGTAGTTTTTCACTACAATAACTCGCTTCATTTGTTTCGAATTTTCAATCCTATGCACTCATCTCCGAATGATGCTTCGCATCAGGGCAATTCTGCGCCTTTACAACGCGCTATGAGTACTCGACATCTGGTTATGATTTCGCTTGGCGGCGCAATCGGTACTGGACTTTTCTTAGGTTCGGGTGAAGTCATTGCACAAACGGGGCCTGTAGGTGCCATTATTTCTTATATCCTTGGCGGGATTATCGCCTACATGGTTATGCTGTGTTTAGGTGAGCTTGCCGTTCATATGCCTGAGTCTGGTTCGTTTGGTGCTTATGCCAAAAGATATATTGGACCAGGAACAGGCTATACCATCACTTGGTTATATTGGTTAACTTGGTCGGTTACTTTAGGAACTGAGTTTACAGCCGCCGCCCTCCTCATGCAGGAATGGTTCCCAGATAGTTCCATGTGGATGTGGACTATAATCTTTGGTGTATTCGTATTTGTTTTAAATATGATTTCCACAAAATGGTTCGCAGAATCTGAATTTTGGCTGGCATTAGTTAAAGTTATTACTGTTGTTGCATTTATTCTATTAGGTCTACTCGCAATTTTTGGTGTAATTGGCTATCAAGGTTACGAAACGGCGCCTTTATTTAGCAATTTAACTGCTCAAGGCTGGTTCCCTGAAGGTCTATTCCCAATTTTTGCTACGATGCTTATCGTAAACTTCGCATTCTCTGGAACAGAATTAATTGGGGTTGCTGCTGGTGAAACTAAAGACCCAGCTAAAAATGTTCCTAAAGCAATTAATACAGCGATTTTTCGTCTGTTGATTTTCTTCGTAGGTACGATCATTGTAGTGACGTCACTTCTTCCACACCAAGAAGCTGGCTTAGCTGCTGAAGGTGTGAGTAGCTCTCCATTTGTGACTGTTTTCCAGCATATTGGTATTCCTTATGCAGAAGATATTATCCGTTTTGTAATTATTACTGCTTTATTGTCAGCTGCTAACTCTGGTTTGTTTGCTGCGTCACGCATGATGTGGTCTTTATCTTACAAAAAGCAGCTCCCTGCAGTATTTTCTAGAGTGAATGCACGTGGTATCCCCTATGTTGCAGTGATCGTGACAATGATCGGTGGGTTACCAGGCTTATTATCAGAACAATTCGCACCTGAGACTATTTTTACCAATTTATTAGGTATTGCTGCTTTTACAATGGTCGTTGTGTGGATGAGTATTTGTTTAAGCCAATTTAATTTCAGACGCGATTGGTATAAGCAAGGGCGCAAAAAAGAAGAGCTGGGCTTTGCTGCTCCATTATTTCCAATTGTCCCAATCTTAGGTTTTGTGTTCTGTTTTATCACATGCTTAAGTATGGTATTTGATCCAAGTATGCGTATTAGCTTTTTCGGGTGTTTAGCGTTCATTGCTGTATGCTATGCCAGTTATTACCTGTTTTATCACGATAAATCTTGATTTTGAAATAGCGACTTCGGTCGCTATTTTTTTGCTTAGACAGTTCCTATTTTCCAAATGCTTTTCTAATATTTCTTGGAGATTTGATCTAAATTTAGCCTTTAAATTCAATATTGTTTTATTTTCATACGAACACACCATTTTTTTAATTTTTTTGCTGAAATGCGTTTGACACCCCCCTATTTTCACCCTATTATACGCCCACCTCTGAAACGTCCCTATCGTCTAGAGGCCTAGGACATCGCCCTTTCACGGCGGTAACCGGGGTTCGAATCCCCGTAGGGACGCCAATTTTTCAGAAGTAGATTTTATTAAGTCCCTATCGTCTAGAGGCCTAGGACATCGCCCTTTCACGGCGGTAACCGGGGTTCGAATCCCCGTAGGGACGCCATTAATTTCAATTGAAATGGTTTAAAATATATTTCTGCACTGTCCCTATCGTCTAGAGGCCTAGGACATCGCCCTTTCACGGCGGTAACCGGGGTTCGAATCCCCGTAGGGACGCCATATTCGAGATGATACATCTCATAAAAAAGCCCAAGCATTTAAGACTTGGGTTTTTTTTTATAACTTAGTCACCCTAAAAATCGAACACAAAATAAACAACATTATCATCTTTGCAGGTTATGGTGGTTTAAACCCTTAATAACGCTTGGAGAAGATGATGTTGGACAACACCGTACTTAATCCCCTAGCATCCCCATCACAATTAAATACAATTAGTCCTAAAACAAATAAAGACTGGGTTGAGTTTTTTTTAGACCCTAAAGTGAATCGTGAATGTAAAACAGAATATGCTGAAACCTATGTTCTTTCACTATTCGATCAACTCAATACGACTCATTTATCGTGGATTGATCAGGTAGACCAAGTTAGGCAACATATACAACACGAACATGATCAAACTTGTTCTAAATTTCAAAGTTATCTAGATCAACGAAAATCAGGACTTGGGCGTGACTACTTTCCAACCATCTCTCATGCTTTAGAATTTTTATATAAAGTTGCTCCAGTTAAATATGTAGATGGCTCCTGGCTATATTCATCTCTTACGCACCCCTCTCTGTTTGAAAGCAAAGATCTAAGCTATATCTACTTAGAAGAACTTGGCTTGGGAGATGCTAAAGCAAATCATGTTTGCATGTATCAAAGCTTACTGCGACATTTCGAGCTTGAACCGTACATTAATTATTTAGATGATATTTATTTCGAACAAGCCGCTGTTCAACTTGCTCTCGCATATGTACCACATGATTTATTTCCAATAGTAATTGGATTTAACTTGGGTTATGAACAATTACCACTACACCTGTTAATTACCAATTATGAATTAGCAGAACTTGGAATTGATCCTCATTATTTTAATGTTCATATTACGATTGATAATACACACAATGGACATGCTGAAAAATCAATACAGGCATTTATTGATCATTATCATCAAGCTCAAGATAAATCAAAATATCTTGAACTGGTGAAAATGGGCTTCCAAATGAATGATCTTGGCTTGAGCTCGACGAATATCATTCAAGAAATTGATCTGACTAAAAGCGTTTATCAACTTCTGCAAAGAAAAGCAGTTGTCGGTCAACATATCCATAACCAAAAATGTCAATTCAGTGGCAAGTCTATTAATGAGTGGCTCGCTCAACCTCAATTAATATCTGAATTTGTTCAAATCTTAATTGATAAACAATGGATTATTAAAAACAGGCCTGTCGAAGAAAGTCGTTTTTGGAAACTTATTCACGATAGTGATGGCAAAATGTTTGGTGTGTTTAATGCAACTGAGAAAATCCTGATCAAAGACTGGATTCAAGGGGAATCATTAACTGTTCGTTTAAAAAGAATGCCTGTAACAGGAGATCAAAACTGGCTATCAAAATACAATAATCAACAGGAACTTGAACAGATCAAACATCAATGTCATTCATTAGATGATACAAACGATAAACTAGCATTGTTAATTCCATATCTATCACCTTACTATCATCCACGAGCGATCGGATTATGGGCAACCCAAGAAGTCTCTAAGTTACTTTTCCCTTTTCAAACACTTGCGCTTTAGTTTTAACTCGCCGCATAAAATAAGGAGCCATAAAGGCTCCTTATATATAGATTCACACTATGCAGATTTTCTTGAATTAACTTTACCTTGAATGATAGCCTTCACATTTCCTTTTGCATAATTCAGAAAAACTTTTGAAGGTGAAAGTTTTGGATTAGGTTGATTACCCTCACCAATCGCTTTGAATTGTGCCGCATACCAAATAATTTCCATAATTGCCATTTTATCAATAAATGGAATCCCTGTTTTAATTGGTTTTACTGCATATCTAACATCGTGTCCTGCAATCAAACGATCAGTTAAATCCGTTTCTACAGCGAGCGGGCGTGCAATTCCAATAAAGTCACATGCACCACTTTCTAAAGCATCATTCATCCCTTTAACGGTTCTGAATCCACCTGTAACCATCAGTCTGCATTTTACTTCTTTACGTATTTTCTCTGCGAAATCTAAAAAGTAAGCCTCACGTGCAATGGTACTTGCTTTACGCTGTTCAGCTTTAGCACCTGCCATTGCGGGCGCTTCATACGTACCACCTGAAATTTCAATTAAATCGATACCTGCATCATCAATAGCTTTAAATACTTGAATCACTTCTTCTTCAGTAATTCCACCACGTTGAAAATCTGCGGAATTCAATTTCACTGAAACGATAAAATTCTCGGATGTTGCAGCTCGAACAGCTTTATAAATTTCTAATAAGAAACGCATACGATTTTCAATGCTTCCACCCCATTGATCATTACGCTTATTGGTCAGTGGCGATAGAAATTCACTTATTAAATATCCATGAGCACCGTGTAATTGAACACCTTCAAAGCCCGCTTTTTCGCAAATCGCTGCAGAGGTTGCAAACCTTTGGATTAGATCTAGGATTTCCTCATGCTCGAGAGCCCGTGGAGTAGCAAAGGTAGTTGCCAACATAGCACTAAATGGCACAGCAGACGGTGCAACAGTTTCTTTATTTAAGCCTTTAGGACACTGTCTGCCCGGATGAGACAATTGAACAAGCTGGACCATACCATAACGTTTACCTAGGTCAGCCCATGCCTTTAATTTAGGTAAATCTCGCTCATTTTCGACCACGACGACACCAGGCTCATTCTTCGCACGTAGATCAACCATCACATTTCCTGTGATTGAACCCCCTAAACCTCCTCTTGCCCAAGCTTCATACAAGCCTGTGTGCAAATGATTTGGTTCACCAGCAGCATTCGCTAGAGCTTCACTCATTGCGCCTTTAATAATGCGATTTTTGAAAGTTGTATTGCGAATTTGAATCGGCTCAGCAATTTTACTCATCTTGAAGTTCTCAATTTTGTGCTTATCTAAACCTAAAACCAATTAGGCGTGACTTCCCTGAATTTCAGTCTAGAATTGACAATCCTTCTTGTCAAATAACTTTTATAAACTACTTTGTATAAGATGTTGCGTATAAGCATGAATCGGTGCACGGAATAAACGTTCTGTCTCTTGAATTTCTAAAACTTTTGCATCTTTCATCACCATAACTCGATGGCATAACGCTTTCACAATTTTCAGATCATGACTAATAAAGATGTAACTGATCCCTGTTCTCTGCTGTATATCTTGAAGTAATTTCACCAATTTTATTTGTGTATTGCGATCTAATGCAGATGTTGGCTCATCCAGAATGAGTAATTGAGGTTTCAGAATAAGTGCTCTGGCCAGCGATACTCTTTGTCGCTGTCCACCCGACATTTGATGAGGATAACGATCAAGAAATTCTTTTGTGAGATTAACCTCTTCAAGGGCTTGAATCGCGAGATTTAATTTTTCACTCTTTCTCAATTTTTTTAATCTTAACCCTTCAGTTAATAACGACAAAACATCCATTCTTGGATTGAGACTCGAAAAAGGATCTTGAAAAACGATTTGAAAATCTTTTCGATGCGCTCTAAGTTGCTTGTCAGACAACTGATTGAGATTGATACGATTTAATTCAATGGTACCTGTTGACTCTATGAGTCGTGCAAGCGCGAGTGCAGCACTGGTTTTTCCAGACCCACTTTCACCTACAATACCAAGCGACTCTCCTTGTTTAAGCTGGAAACTTAAATCTTCCACCGCTATAAATTGAGTTTTAAATACATTCAGAAAATTCAGCTTAGGTGGATACCGCACTCGAAGATGTTCAGTATTTAAAAGTTCTTTGGCCTGTTCACTGATAGGTGAAATCGAATCAAACTGCTGATTAAGGAGCAGTCGAGTATATTCATGGCGAGGCTGCAGGAATATTTGAGAGACATCACCCTGTTCAACTGTGACACCTTTAGACAAAACCAATACCTGATCAGCATATTGTTGCACCAACCTTAAATCATGACTAACCAAAACTAAGGCCATATTTTTTTGATGCGCTTGGTCTTTAATTAAATTTAAAATTTGTTTCTGTAGTGATACATCAAGGGCTGTTGTTGGTTCATCTGCAATTAAAATTTCAGGTTCCGAAATCAGAGCTGTTGCGATCATCACCCTTTGACGCTGTCCACCAGACAACTGATGTGGATATCGCTTGAGGATGTCTAATGAATTACCCAACCCTACATCACAAAGCACTTCTTCTATTTTTTTTTGAATGTCTTTTCTCTTAAGCCCCATCAGCCATAAAGGTTCTGAAATAATTTTTTCAACTGTATGTAATGGATTAAGTGCCGTCATTGGCTCTTGAAATATCATCGCGATCTTATTGCCACGTATTAAGCGCAACTGATCTTCGTGTTTTAGACACAGATCTTCATTTTGAAATATGATTTCACCACTTAAGTCTAGAGCGCGATCTTGAAGACCTAGAAGACTTAGACAAGCTAAAGATTTTCCTGAACCACTTTCACCAACAATCGCTACTGTCTCACCCGCATTTAGCTTAAAAGACAAATCAGTTAAGATTTTTTGTTCATTCAACTGAATATTGAGCTTGTTGACTTCAAGTATTGGTTTAGCCTCTTGGATCAAATGCATCTCGAGCTGCCTCTCCGATATAAATAAGAATAGATAACACAACTGCTAGACTAAAAAATCCAGATAAAACCAACCACGGTGCTGATAGATTATTCTTACCCTGTAATAAAATTTCACCAATTGAAGCTGTATCAGGTGGCAAACCATAGCCCAGAAAATCTAATGCTGTAAGTGCGGTAATATTAGCGGTAAGAATGAAAGGAAGCTGTGAGAGTGACGAACTTATAGCATTGGGTAAAATATGTTTGATAATAATTTGACTATCTGTAGCACCGAGTGATCTCGCAGCTCGCACATAGTCCAAATTTCTGGCTTTCAGAAACTCTGCACGAACAAGACCAACTAACGCAGTCCAACCAAACATCAGCATAATTAAAAACAGCCAATATACGCTTGGTGTAAACATGCTCACTAAGATCATCACAATAAATAACATTGGTAGACCACCCCACACCTCTAACAGCCTTTGACCGATCAGATCCAACCAACCGCCAAAGTAGCCTTGGACAGCACCAATGGTAATTCCTATGAATGCAGATCCAATAGTAAGTGCAATGCCGAACAGCAAAGAGATACGAATACCATATATTAATCTTGCCAAGACATCACGACCTTGATCATCTGTGCCTAACCAATTCACGGAGGTCGGTGGAGATGGTACAGCTTCTGCCAATTCATAATTAGGTGTTTGATATGAAAATGGGATGATAGGCCAAATCTGCCATCCATGCTCATTAATCAATTCTTGAACAGCTGGATCTTTATAATCAGCCTCAGTCTCAAAGACACCACCGAATGTTGTTTCAGGATAAGGCTTAAAAATTGGGAAATAAATTTCTTCTTTATAATAAATAAGTATTGGTTTTTCGTTGGCAATAAACTCTGCCCCCAAGGATAAAATAAAGATCGCGATAAATAAAATGAAGCTGAAGTATCCGAGTCGATGTGACTTAAATTTTGAAACTCGTTGATCGAAAAGTGGAGACATTTTTATGCTCCTCGACGATCAAAATTGATTCTTGGATCAATCAATTGATATAGAACATCACTGAGTAATCTCAAAATTAGACCGACCAACGTAAAGATAAACAATGTTCCAAAAATCACGGGATAATCACGCTGCTGAATTGCCTCAAATCCAAGCAAACCCAAACCATCAAGATTAAATATAATTTCTACAAATAGATTACCAACAAAAAAAATTCCGATCAGTGCTTCAGGTAATCCTGCAATAACGATTAACATGGCGTTACGGAAAACATGATTGTATAAAACGCGTTGCTCGGTCAGACCTTTAGCACGAGCTGCCGTCACATATTGTTTATTTAACTCTTCCATAAAAGAGTATTTTGTTAGATATGTGAGGGTCGCAAATCCACCTAATATAATAGTAAGGACAGGCAATGTAAGATGCCAAAAATAATCTCTAACTTTATCAATAAAACTGAGTTCAGCAAAATTCTCAGAGACCAATCCTTGTAATGGGAACCATTGTAAATACGATCCCCCCGAAAAAATCATAATAAGTAGAATAGCAAATACAAAAGTTGGCACTGCATAACCTACCGCCAATATTAAGGAGGTCGTTTGATCAAACAGACTGCCATGTCTTTTCGCTTTGCTGATCCCTAGAGGAATGGCGATACTGTAGATCAGTAAGGTACTCCATAATCCAAGGGAGATCGTGACTGGCATTTTTTCCAAAATTAATGTTGTTACTGATTTATTTTTAAAAAAGCTCGTTCCAAAATCGAGTTGAAAATATCCTTTTAGCATTAGAAAAAAGCGCTCATGCACAGGGCGGTCAAATCCATATTGCGCTTTGATCTGCTCGACCATTTCAGGACTGAGTCCTCGTGTACCCTGATAATGACTCTGGACTTCATTGATATGAGATGTCGAACCAGACACAACACCAATGCCTTGAAACTGTTCAGCTCTCTGTATTGCCTGTTCTACAGGTCCACCAGGTGCAATTTGAACGACGGCGAAATTGATCAGCATTATCAAAAATAAAGTGGGAATGATCAGCAAAAGTCGTTTAAGTATATAAAGACCCATAAATTTAACCTTTAACGTGAGCCTTTACTTCGACCAAGATAAGCAGACACTTTGCGAGCTTGCTGTTGATCTACCCACCAATAATCTTCACCAACAGCGAGTTTGGGTTTAATCTGTGGTTGTTTATACATATTCCAATACGCATACCATTCACGATCATTTCCATAAGTAAGTATCTGATAATATCCTGCACGTAATAAACGATCCAAGATACGTGTATTTAATATTAATTTTTCACGATTAGGCGCATGGATAATACGTTGTATAATTTCATCTATAACGCTATTTTTTACACCAGAAAAATTATAATTTCCCTCTTCATTTGCAGCATGGCTACTCCAAAATTGCGCTTGCTCATTCCCAGGATTAAGCGATTGCGGCATCACCATCGTGGTTAAATCAAAATCATATTGACGCATCCGCTGTAAATATTGAGGCATATCGACTTGCCGAATCGAAACCTGAATACCCAATTTTTTTAAATTTCGAATATAAGGCATGAGCGTCCGTTGTAAGCCTTCTTGATGAAGAAGCAATTCTAATTGAATTGGTTTTCCATCACGCGCATGCAAACTACCATTTTTAAATGAATACCCCTGCTCAATTAAAATTCTCCGAGCAGTGAGTAAGCCTTTACGATTGTAGCCTGTACCATCAGTGATGGGATATTTCCACGCTTTTAATACCCCTTCTCGTTGTAAAGGATGTAACCGAGATAAATAAGGTTTTAATATTGTTAATTCTTTTTGACTTGGTACTGACTTTGCTTCGAGCTCACTAAACTGAAAATGACTTTGTAAACGTTGATATTGTTGATAAAACAATGCTTTATTTTGCCATTCAAAGTCATAAGCATAGGTCATTGCTTGTCTAAAATAGATATCGTTTAGGGGTTTTTTTCGTGTGTTTAAAACGATACTTTGTGTCGGAGCAGGGTTTTGTAAAGCTACACTATATTTTTTAACCAATCCTGAGTTAAATGCTGGAAAGTTGTATTCCGTCTTCCATTTACGAGCAAATTTCTCTTGGTGAAACGTATATTGTCCAGCTTTAAATCCTTCAAATGCAATGTCCGAACTACGGTAATAAACATATTTAATTTGATCAAAATTATAACGACCGCGATTTACAAGTAAATCCTTAGCCCAATAATGGGGATTACGCTGATAGGTAATACTACGACCAGCATCAAGATTTTTAATTGTATATGGCCCTGATCCTAAAATGGGTTTGAGTGTTGCTCGACTAAAATCTTTAGATTGCCAATCTTTTTTAGAAAAAATTGGCATCTGTGAAAGTATTGCTGGCATTTCAGTATTTCTTTCTGATTTAAATACCATTTTTACGGCATGTTTAGACAGAACCTGAACTTTATCTAAATCAGACAAATACATCTGTAAACCGGGATTGGTTTTGGTTAAATACATTTCAAACGTGAATTTAACATCATCAGCCAGTACAGGAGATCCATCACTAAATCGAGCACGTGGATTTAAATGAAAAATCACAAATTTTGTTCGGGTTGGATCAAACTGAATTTTCTCAGCCAAAAGTGGATAAAACACATTTGGTTCATCTAATGACTTGGAAAATAGCGTATCGAACAAGTAATTTGTACCTTCAACCCAACTTCCTTGCCCATTCATACCGTTTAGATTATCAAATGTCCCATCAGCCGCTTTCACCAACTTTCCACCCTTTGGTGCGTCTGGGTTGGCATATGGCATCGCATCTAAATTCAGATATTTCGGTTTTGACTGTAAAGCAATATAAGGCGTCGTTTGAAGATTTGCCCATGCACTGATATGAATGGGCAAGAAGAGGAAAATAAACTTTGCTTTTGACAAAGTTGATGAAATGCGCATCTCGATATGAAATTCCTGATTGCTTAAGCAGACTTAAGAATGTGGAACTTTAATCGTAGCACCAATCTGTAAAGGTGTGTTTGGTTTCAAACCATTCATTTCTGCAAGCTGATCAATGTCTATACCAAATCGATTCGCAATTCTGTACAGGGAATCACCACTACGGACTTTATAATCTGTGACCACTTTAGGAACTTGAATAATTTGGCCTCTTTGCAATCCAGCACGTAGGTTTAACTTATTGAGGTCTGCAAGTTCTTTTGCAGTCATGTCAAATCGTGTAGCAATAACATGAAGAGACTCGCCTGATTTGACAGCATAATCCTCTGTATCACGCGATTTTGATTGACGGACTGGTGTTTTTTCTGTACTTGCAGCCGTCTTTTCAACATCGCCACTTACTTTTAATTTTTGACCAATTTGAAGGACTGATCTCGAGTTTAGATCATTCAACGTAAGTAATGATTGAAGCGGCATATCATATTGTCGCGCAATACTTGCTAAGGTCTCTCCACTCTTCACAGTGTGAAACTCCACTTTCTCAGCAACCGAATTATTTCGTGTCGAACTCTGCTTAGTGGAAGCTTTATTTTCATCTTCTTTCAAATTCAGCTTTTGCCCAACTTGTAATCCAGCATTCGTTCGCAAGCCATTCATTTCTGCTAACCGTGCAACAGAAAGATTATATTTGCTTGCAATGGCATTCAGGCTATCGCCTGATTGAACAACATATTGCTCTGGTACTTTAGATCCCGCTGGTACTTTAATGGTTTGACCAACCATCAATCCTTTTTCAATATCCAAATTATTCAGTGTCGCCAACTCAACAACGGTTAACTTATGCGCATTTGCAATGTTGTACAACGTATCTCCTCGTTGTACGCGGTAAGTTTCAGTCTGAATTTCAGGTACAGTTTTAGCATTACTCGCGCGAGTTGTTGATGAAGCTGTAGCAGATTGCACTTCTTCTAAAGGAACATTAATTTTTTGACCCGCGTACAGGCTACTATCAGCTTTCAGTCCTGAGCTTAATGACGCTAACTCTTGAGTCGAAAGTCCATATCGATCAGCGATTAACTTTAAGTATTCGCCACGTTTAACCGTATAAGATTTCGTTTGAACCTTTGTTACAGCTTGTTCTGTTTTGCTTGATTTAGATGCTTGAGACTGGATTAGATTTAACTTCTGCCCAACCAGTAAATTACTATTGATAGTTAGACCATTCAATTCAGCCAATTGTTGGACACTCAAATCAAACTGGTTTGCAACACTAGTCAGACTATCATTTGCTTTTACAATATAACTTGCTGGCTTTATATCCGTTTTCTGAGCAGATGCTACTGGTTTAGCATCGTAGAGATATAGGGTCGCACCTACATATAAGGTTGCATTTGGATCTACTTGGTTCCATTTTGCAATATCTCTCCAACTTACGCCGTTTTTCATTGCAATAATTGCTAGCGTGTCACCAGGGAGTACCGTATACGTACTACGCTTACCCTTAGGTGGTTCTACAACCACTTCACTTTCAGTTTTCTTAAATGCCTTACCTTGATTAAGCTGGGCTTCCTCAGAAGTAGGCAATGTACTTTCTGCTACAGATTTAGGATAAGCAAAACCAACTTTAACTTCTGAACCTTGTCCTGCTGCCACAGATTGACTTGTTTGAATCGCAGTTAATTTAATCTTGCCATCTAACGGATCGACAATCTCAGTACCTTGAGGTGCAATGGCGCTAATCTCTCTAACGACTTCCGCTTTTTCTGCTTCAGTGGCCTGTGGTTCAATGACCGAGGCAATAATTTGATCAGAACTCGTAGTTGTTGTGGTTTTTTCAGGTGCAATTGAAGCTAAGATTTTGGCTTTTTCTTCAGCAGTGATTTCTGGTTCTACACGTACAGGTTTAACATTTTGCGCCGGTGTAACAGCAACAGGTATACGAGGTGCACTTGGCACCACTGCCGAAGCAGCAAAAGCTGCCAATGCATCAGAACCAGAAGGAGTCCTACCCTTCGAAGTTGAAATTGTTGTAGAAACTGAAGGTGTTTGAGTATTATTAACTGGCTTCGCTGTTTGAGTTGCCAATACGGAAGCATTTGAAGCTTTTGGTGTATTTACTGTCGTTGTAATTGTGGTTGCTGGCGTAGATGTAGAAACAGGGCTTGAAGCGCTCGCCCATAGACCTGCACTACTTGGTTTAAGTGCTTTAAGTTTACGATCAATATTTGGATTTAAATCTGCTGGAATTAAAATTCGCTGTGGACTTTGAGGATCAATAATATCACCACGATGCCCTGGATTCAGTTGATAAAGTTCTGCACGACTTAAGCCTGTCAGAGAAGCAATTTCGCTTAAACTCGCACCTGCTGGAACTGGAACTTCTCTAAAGTGAGGCCGATTCGCAATTGGTGGTAATCTTACGCCATACTTTTCGGGGGATTTGATAATCTGTGCAACCGCAAGAAAACGAGGTACATAGTTCATTGTTTCTTGAGGTAAACGTAATGACCAATAATCTGTAGGCAAGCCAGCAGCCTTATTACGGTTAATCGCTTGTTGAATACGTCCAGGACCAGCGTTATAAGCCGCTAAAGCTAATTCCCATGAACCGAATTGGTTATATAAACTTCCTAAAAACTCGTAGGCTGCACGTGTAGACTCAACTACATCACGGCGTCCATCATACAAATTGGTCTGTCTTAATCCATAAATACGACCTGTACTTGGGATGAATTGCCACATCCCTGCAGCTGCCGCTGAACTCGTTGCAGCAGGATCATAGGAACTCTCAATGACAGGAAGTAAAGCAAGTTCAGTAGGTAATCCACGACGCTCTGCTTCCTTTACAGTATGATAAAGATAACGAGAAGCTCGAGCGGATAAACGATCCAGATAAGGCTGACGCGTAATAAACCAACTTCTTTGAGCATCAATCCGTGGATCCCACTTTGTTTCATCCATTTTAAAACCAACGGTCATACGTTTCCAAACATCACCGTGTTTTAAAATAAGTAAACGATCACCTTCTACTGCACGCATATCAGTTGCAGATAAAAGATCTTCAAGTGAATCTAAACTACTGGCATCTAACATGCCGAGTTGATTCGTCTTTTGCGTCTTAACAGAAGTGGGACTCGCTGTACAGCCAGTCATTACGCCTAATCCGGTTACTGCGGAAGTAATTACTGAAATTTTAAATAAAAAAGTTGCAGATGGCTGCCACACTGCGGTGGTTGTTTTAGACATACAAATTCCGAAAGACGCATAGTAAATTTATTGTATATAAGCCATTTTAGAGGAGCTCGTTGTTCAGGCAAGTCTCTTCTTGATGAGTAATTGCTTATAAATGTTACAAGACATTAAAAAATATCCAGTTATCGCACTGATGTTTCGCATTTACGTATACAATAAAATTTCCGAACTTGATGTTCAACACTTTATTCGATTGATTGGTTCAAACTATGTCTGAAATAACACTTTATGTTGATGGCGCATGTCGTGGTAATCCTGGGCTAGGTGGCTGGGGTGCTTACATCATCACTAAGGATACAGAACATAAAATATGTGGTGGTGAACCAGACACGACCAATAATCGTATGGAGTTAACCGCTGCAATCGAAGGAATCAAATTTTGTCCTGTTGATGCAAAGCTGATCATTTGGACAGACTCAAACTATGTAAAACGCGGTATTACTGAATGGATCAGTGGTTGGAAAAAGAAAAATTGGAAAGACGTAAAAAATCCTGATTTATGGCAAACTTTGGATCAAGTTTGTCAAGGTCGAGACATTGAATGGAACTGGATTAAAGGTCATGCAGGACATCCAGGCAATGAAATGGCAGATCAGTTAGCTAATCAAGGCGCTGACCAAACGGCTGAACAATTTAAAAATTCCCTGCAAGCGAATGATAAAAAAAAACAGTCTGAAGATTGGTTGCTCAATGATCCGTTTGGTTTAGATCTCAATGATCAAGATGAAGAAGTTGAAATTGATTTAGCAGAAAATGATGATCAAGCTGAATACAGCACGGACGAAGTCACCTCAAACTCCTCAGATATTATTAAGACAGTTGATGCACAGGACTTAAATTCTGAATCTGTAGATCAAAGCGTTCCTCAGTTAGCTGAAAAATCGCATCCACATATTGTGGTCACACCTGCTCATTTAAATTTACAGGGACCACGCCAACTGATTTTAGATACGGAAACTACAGGTTTTTATTATCAAGATACAGACCGTATTATCGAGGTAGGTGCGATTGAAATGATCAATCGTAAACTGACAGGAAGTTCAATTCACATTTATATCAATCCCAAAAAACCAGTCGGTGAATCTGAAGCAATTCACGGTATTTCTGATGATTTTTTGAAAGATAAACCTATATTTGAAGAAATCGCTGCTGAACTGTACGAGTACTTAAAAGGTGCAGAAATTATCGCACACAACGCAACTTTCGATATGAACTTCTTAGATATGGAGTTCAAACGTGCTGGCTTTGGTACGCTTTCAGAAGTCTGCGCAGTGACCGATACACTTGCAATGGCAAAAGCGAAACATCCAGGTCAAAAGAACTCATTGGATGCATTAGTGAAACGCTACGAAGTTCCACAGCGTGATCGTACCTTCCACGGCGCCTTACTGGATGCAGAAATTCTGTCAGATGTTTATTTAGCCATGACAGGTGGTCAAGTTTCATTTGATATCGATGCACTCTCAGCGCATGATCATCATTCTGAAACTGGACAAAATCAGTACCAAAAAATTGAGGTAGATTTACCAATCATTTATGCTTCTGATGAGGAATTAGCAGCACACCAAAAATGGATCGAAGATTACCAAGAAAAAAATGGCGAGCCGTGCTTATTTGCTAAATAATCTTCCATCTGCTTGATTCATTTTGTAAAGTACGATCAGTTCGGCTATATTCATTTAGAGCAAAAATTCCCCTTATCTGGGCTCTGAGCAAAATTAATGGCCAACATAGGTTTCGATCGATGTCTTATCAAAGTTCAATTTATTTTGACCCTACAGCATTACTTATTGTTAAAAAAGAAATTGATCAAATCATCGATCAGGTCGAAAATACAGTATCAGAGCTTATCGATGATCAAACACTTCCTTTTGGGATAGATGACGCATTCATTCGACTTGAGCAATCCAATCAAGTTTTTGCCATGATCGAACTTCCTCATCTCGCACAACTTGCACACTACTGTGCGCAAGTCATGTCAAAGATGATGCAAAATCCAACCGCAAAAAACCTGAAATACGCCGCCGCATTAAGTGATGGCACAACAATGCTAAAACGATATATTGAATTTATTTGCTTACGTGAAGTCGATGTCCCCCAATTTCTCTTAGATACACTTAACCATCTAGAGCGAGTATTGAATATCCCTTGTACAGCATTGGGTAATGGAATTCAGACCACTCAGAAACAATTAACTTTAACACCGCAAGCATCATCGAATCAGATTAATTCATCTGATTATTGGAATACACTATATAAAGATTGTTTAATAAAAATAGTGACGCAAAATGAAACTGAAGACGATTTTGATCGTTTTAAACTCATTGTAGATCATATAGCACTGTTCTCTCTTGAAACACCGAGTCAACAATATTGGCTTCTGATGCAAATCGCATTTAATCAACTTGACCAACTCATTCTCAGTGATGCACGCCTAAAATGGTTGGCTAAAGTTGGCAGTCAGATCCGAGAGTTTTTAAATGCACCCCATCATTTTCAGGTCGATGAAACTGACTTTGCTAATGCTTTAGCGATTTGTATTAGCCAAGAAAACTACGATTCACAAATGCTTCGTGAGTATTTTCAAATCTCGGACAACATTTTGACTGATGTTCAACTACAAATTTTTAGTCGCCATCTGTTTGGACCTGATCAAAGAACAATCGATACCGTTGCTCACTTGATTACAGAAGAATTGAATCAATTAAGGTTAGATATTGAAAGTCACTATCAAAGTTTTACTGACGATCAAATTTTAGATATTCGCTTAAAGCTCTATCGTATGGCAAATATCTTTTTAGTGATGAATCTTAATGAAGCTTATGCAGAAATGAAACTGCAAGCAGAGCATTTTCATCGAACCTATATTCAACAAAATGCCGATTTTGCTCAACGATTAATGAACAGCATGCTGTCGGCTATGAACTCTATCGGGATTTTGAAGCGAAATTTTGCACCAACTCGCATTCAACTTGATGTGAATAATTTGAATATATCACTGGATCGGTTAGATGATGCGCATGAAACGCTGCAAAAAGAAGCTCGAATTCTCTTGCAAGAACTAGGCGATAAACTTTTTCAAAACAATGATGCTCAAGACACAAATGATTTATTAAACATCACAACCAATTTAAGACAATTAAGCGGTGCTGCTCTATTTCTTGATGCTCAAATATTAAGTAATGCGCTAAAAAATAGTGCTGAGGCGGTTGAACACTATTACGATATTCAGAAATCACTCACCCACCAACAACTTCAGCACATTCTAGATGTGCTTGCCAGTCTAGAACTTCATCTTGATGGCTTGAAGTATGATTATCCTATTCATAAATCAGTATCTGAGACTGCACTCATCAGCAGTCAAAAAATTAAAGCGGTTGCCTAATGTCTGAACTCTCTGTTGCTTATATTTTTAAACAACATCAACTTCTCGTCGATGAAAACTTCCAATTACCACGTGTTGAACGTTTAGAGAGTGATCTGATTTTCCAATCTGGTGATCAAGTAATTGCACGAGATCTACATATTGAAGAAGCAATTCCTAAAGGTTATCAACTTGTGCCAATCCGACAGTTGATCACTCAATGGTCTAAGCAACAATTTGAACAAGCGAGTCGAGCAGTTCAATTATTAGAATGGCGTCGTAATCATAAATTTTGCAGTCATTGCGGTACAGAAACAGATGTGCACCGTTCAGAATATGCCATGATCTGCCCAGCATGTAATTATCACCAATACCCTCGTGTTCAACCTTGTGTCATTACGGTAATTACACGAGGTGACAATGAAATTTTGCTCGCGAAAAATGCAAAAAATAAATCCAATATGTATGGTTTGATTGCAGGTTTTGTCGAAGTTGGTGAAACTTTAGAAGAGGCTGTGCAACGCGAAACCATGGAAGAAATTGGTCTAAACGTTAAAAATATTCAATATCTTGCCAGCCAACCTTGGCCATTCCCAAGTAATTTAATGATTGCTTTTCGAGCCGAGTATGATTCAGGTGAAATTGTGCTTCAAGAAGATGAAATTAGTGATGCCCAATTCTTTAAATTTGATGACTTACCAGAAATTCCATTTGCAGGAAGTATTGCGCATGCCATGATTCAACATGTCATTCACAAAACTCCTTTCAAATCTGAATAAATCAAATCCGAATCGTTATAGATTTATTTGAAGGACTCTTCTAAAACTTTCAGGATGAGAGATCGAGTTTTGAAGAGTCGATCAAATAATGTGGCAGTTGTTGCCATGATTGATACATGTCCAGTACGAGGCACCCGAATGAGCTGGCTATGATTATCTACAGCTAACAGTGCTTGATGCATCTCTTCAGAATTATGATCTTTTACCAACGTATCTTGATCTGCTAGAAAAATATAGTGCTGAATATTATTTTTCTCTACAAAATAGTATGGCATCACCGCTTTGAAATTTACTGCTTTATCGAATGCATGTTCAGACAAATGATCACCTAGATAGTTAAAGTGATAGGGTCCAGCCAAACCAATCAACGCTTTAATTCGATCTCGTCCTTCAAAGTCAATGAATGAAGGATGGTAAATCAGTGACATCACATTAAAAGCACCAGCAGAATGTCCGATAAGCGCTATTTGATCTGCACAAATACCATATTTATCAGCACTTTTGATTAAATATTGAATTGAATCTGCAAGGTCAGTTACGTAACGAGGAAAAATATGTTCTGGCGCCAGATGATAGTTTATTACGGCGAGGTTATATCCAGCACGTGTCAAACTTTCTCCAAGAAACTTGTAATCGTCCTTACTTCCTCTACTCCATGCACCACCATGCACGAATATAACTAAAGGTTTATTCGCTGGCGCTTGGCAAACATAAAGATCCAGTCGTTGCCGAGCTTTAAGACCATAAGCAATATTTCTTTTTACAGAATAGCCTTTATTTGAGGTCAATTGATTTAATGCCAAACCACCCAAATTATATGGGCGAAAAGCATTCAGTTTTTGATTCAACTGGGTAAGTTTTAACTGAACTGATTTCGGAAAAAATTGCGTAATCTTATTCGACATTATTGGTAACTAACACCAGCATCAGGATCAATTGCAACGGGTGTCTCAACATAAGGTTGAGTACTTACCGCTGAAGGGTTAATAAGTGATGATGATTGAACACCTGCGCCTACTTGAGCAGATTCCACGTTATCAATCAAAGTAACAATTTTCGTTACATTCCCTACTCGTTGTAAAACTTCAATGAGATCTTGCTCTTCAGCTGTATTTAAGCGTCCCATCACATATAACACGCCATCTTCAGTATGAACCAAGACTTTACTGTCTGAAACAACTGGCGCACGCATAATTAAGCCACGTGTATTCGCTGTCGCAGTCGCATCTTGCATGATGGTAGAGTAACCAATTTGAGGACCAACTGTGATGTAATTATGAATAGATTTCACATCACTCATCGCTCGAACGTTATCTTCTGCTAACTGTTTCAAATGCGCATCAGGCACTTGACCTGTTAACAAGACATTACTGTGAAAGCTATTCACATTGACTCGAGATTGTTTAAAACGAGCATCCAATTTGTATAAATTGATCTTTGCTGTACGTTCAATTGAAGAGTCAATAAATACCTGACCTAAAGAACGAGCTCCACTCACCACCCCAACTGGTTCTGCGCCAGTTCCACCTGAAATAAAACTTGCACAGCCTGAAAGACTAGCAACACACGCCATCGAAATTACAATACGCTTCAACACTCAATCCGTCTCCTCGTGAAACTTGAATTTTTTCTATTGTTGGAAATGGCTTAGCTCATTCGGTTCATAGATTAATCAAGTCTGCATTTATTGTAAATGCATTTTCAATCCACTCGAGATCATAATCCATATCAGAAATTTCATGCTGTAACGGTTTTGCAATTTTTTTATGAAAATCAAAACAAAACACATCAAAACGATAATAAAACTCTGTATAGCTTGGAAATTTTTGAAGAAATGACATTGCTGTTTTCGCAATTTTAATTTGCTTGCTCGATGATATTGATTCTAGGGCTGAAGCATAGGTTGTTTTTGATCTGGCTTTGACCTCAACAAATATAAGCTCAAGATCACGTTGAGCAATCAGATCTATCTCACCATAAAGAGAATGAAAATTTCGAGCCAGCACAATATAACCCTGTGAGATCAAGATTTTTTCAGTTTGGTCTTCAGCCCATATACCTAATTGTTGAGAACTCATCCATTTAAGTCCTCTTAAATATTTTTTAATCTAAACCATGTTTTCTCGAAACACGCAGGTTTTCTTTCGATCCGATGCTCTTTAAAACTCAAATGCCCAGTCTGACCTTGAATTGATATTTGATCAGGATTCTTCGTTTTCAACATCAAATCCGCCAAACGCCAAACATCTTGACCGAAGGCATTGAGACGTTGGAATGCAGCAGTATTTTCTGTTGTTTGATTAGGTTTTTTTAAAAATTGAACCATGACTGGAACATCACAGAATTTAGTTCCCTTCGGAATATCCATATTATGATCAATAGCAAAAGCCTGAACATACAAACGTTTTGAAGGCTTATTCTTCAATGAGTTGATCCACGCCATACTGCCTAAAAGCAACACACCTTCATTTGACTTTATATCAGGCAATTGTTGGACTAGAGAAAATTTACCATGAAAATTTTTAAACACGGCATTTACAAAGCTTAAGCTCTCAGGCTCAGTACCAGACTCACGCAATATATAGAGATGTTGAACTCGATCCTTTTCAATCTGTTTAATTAAAACTTGAGCATCATCAGTTTTCGATAAACTAAACTGCCACACTTTTGCATGCTTAGAAGGAACTTCATTCAGTGCTAAAACAGGAATTTTAAGCGGTTCTTTCATTATTGCTTCGACATCCTGTCTGGCTAATGGACCAATAATAAGTTTGGTGTTTTGACTGACTTGCGTCTTTAGGATCTCTTTTAATCGTTTTTGATCCGAATTGACATATTTGATTGGCATTTCACTTTTAGACTTTTGATAAGCCTCATCAATACCATTTTTAATACTATTACTTGCTCGCACCATAGGGCCTGAATCAGGTAAAATAACCAATACTTCCGCTTGGGCTTGGAAAATCATTCCACATAAGCCAATACCAATGAATTCTTTTTTTATTCTTAATAGATCCAACATGGAGAAACCTTATGAGTGCTCAGTTATTTGTTGTAGCGACGCCAATTGGGCACTTAGATGACATGACTTATCGAGCAATTGATGTTTTAAAGTCTGTCTCTCTTATCGCGGCAGAAGACACACGTCAGTCCGCTCTTTTAATGAAACACTATAATATCTCAACTCCGCTTACAGCGTGCCATGATCACAATGAAAGTAACAAAATTGATATAATTATCGATAAGTTAAAAAATGGTGAAAATGTTGCACTCGTCAGTGATGCAGGTACACCATTGATTAGTGATCCTGGTTTTAAATTGGTTCGTGCAGCTCAGGAGCATGGTATTCGTGTCGTTCCTGTTCCAGGTGCATGTGCAGCTATTGCAGCATTAAGCGCTGTAGGTCTACCCAGTGATCACTTTAGTTTTGAAGGATTTCTATCTTCGAAACAATCACAACGTCTTATTCAATTAAATAAACTGAAAGACAACACGCATACCATGATCATCTATGAGGCACCACATCGAATCCTAGACTCTGTAACGGATATGGTCTCTGTGTTCGGGGCTGACCGTGAAGTCGGGTTTGCACGTGAAATTACCAAAACCTTCGAAACAATCAAAAAAATGACCCTTGGAGATTTACAATCATTTATTGTAAATGATCATCACCAGCAAAAAGGTGAAATTGTACTGGTCATTGCTGGAGCAGCCACTGAAAAAGACATGCAGCAAGAAGAATTAGACAAATTACTCAATCGTTTATTGCAAGATTTATCTGTAAAAGCAGCATCTCAACTTGCAGCTGATCTCACCGGAATCAAAAAGAAAGTCGCATATCAACGCGCGCTAGAGCTCAGTGGTGCGAATGATTAAGCAAAATAAAAAAAGCACCATATTGATGGTGCTTTTTTTATTAATCTTTTATTGATTCATCAGGTGGAACTTCAGTAATACGACCACCACGTGCTAGAAAAGCAGCAACTTCATCTTCCAGTGCCTGACGTTGTTTGAGTTTAGCTGTCACTGTTAATGTTTCAGCTTCCGCGACATCGGCATCAGATACAGTAACGTCACTTACGGCCGCACCTTTTTCTGCTGCTTGTGATTCATTTTCGTCTACAACACTGTCTTCGTTGTCATCAAAATCATTTGCGTCTGTCATTTCAAACTCCCCATCAATGTTTTCACGCACCTGATTGGAACGTGCTTTGATTTTTAGAGAAATGTATCAAGCTCTTTATCTTTCGCATAGTATCTAAAGCACCTCATTTGTATATTTTTTAATCATATTGGTAAAAAAATATATACTGATGATTCTTTTTAGATCAGATTTCAATTCACTTGATATCTTGTATTACTGAGCTGACTCAAACCATTCGCTTGCGACATAAACGCCGATTTTAACGCACTGATATTTTCAACTTGTTTCAACCCAAAGTTTCTCGCCCAAACAATAGGAAAAACAGGAGCAGATTCCATCCACCCAATCATAGACATACTATGCATCATGGCATCGTTTTGAAATTTACGGCGATGCTCATATTTCAATAAAGTTTGCTCATGAGCCCAAACGCCACGTGCGTAGTCCGAAAGTAGCGCATCGCATAGAATTGCTGCATCAAGACAACCAATATTCACCCCCTGACCAGCAAGTGGATGAATAACATGGGCTGCATCACCAATTAGCGCTAAGCCATCTTTAATATAACGTTGAGCAGCTCGTGCTTTCAGTGGGAATTTTGCTCGAGGCGTTGCGGCTAATACTTTGCCCAACATATGATGACTCTCTCGTGTCAGTAATTGTACAAAATCTTCATCTGAGAGTGACGCAAATTCGTCTGCATAATCATCTGGTAAAGTCCATACAATGGATTGCCAATGACCATATTCTTGATCTTCTAAACTTGCCATTGGGAGAAAAGCCAGTGGCCCTGTTTCTAAGAAAATTTGTCTCGCAACATGTTGATGCGCTTGTTCCGTCTTGATCGCACAGCTAATACCAGCCTGATGATAATCCAAAACATCCAAATCAATCATGGCTTGTTCACGTACGAATGAGTTTGCACCATCCGCACCAATTAAAAGTTTCGTTTTCAATTGAGTTTGATCAGCGAGATGAAGAATCCAACAACCATTTCCTTGCTCAATACGTTTCACTTGAATCTGAGTACGGTAATCATCAATCTGGTCGATCATCATGCTCTGAATCGCAAGGTTCAAGATACTTGGTTCGACCATTGAACCTAATATTTGTGCTTGATCAGGTTTAGAATGCGCTGATGTTCCAAAATTGATTTCACCAAAGCCATTTTTGTTCCACACCTGCATTCCCGTGTAGGGTTGTTGACGAGCTAACTTACCCCATACATCAACATGCTTAAGCAAATGAATAGTGGCTTGACTCAATGCAAGTACACGAGGATTCAATGATTTTAAGGTCTTCTCGTGATCCAATATCGGTGCTGCATCAAGTACAGTCGCTTGAACTCCACCTTTAGCCAACAATAAAGCCGTTAATCCACCAACTAAACCACCACCCACAATCACGACATCTAAAATAGCATCATTCATGCTTTTAACCCCATTGCATAATTGGCAACGAGTGGCTTAATACCTGGAATATTTTCAAAGCACATTAGACCTGTATTTCGCACAAATTTTAGAATTGGATTTTGATTACTAAAGCCTCGCACCACAGAATCACAAAACTTAATCACACGTTGCTGATCTTTGAGTCGAGATTTTTCATACTCTTTCATTACAGCAGCTTCACCTAAATCGGCATTTTTGATGACTTGTTGTTTTAAATATCGGGTCAATACATATGCATCACGCATACACAAATTAAAACCCTGACCTGCGACTGGATGAATCGTATGAGCAGCATTACCCATAAGTACAACACGTCCTACTGCTTGTTTTTCAGACAAAACTTGAGATAAAGGAAAACTAAATCTACGTCCAGTTTTCTCAAATTTTCCAGCTCGATCGCCATACGTTTTTTGAAGAGCATCTAAAAAATGCTGATCATTTTCATCACCTAACCACTCTCCCTCAGTGCCTTTAGGCACTGGCCAAACAACAGAGCGACGGTATTCACCAGGTAAAGGCAACAATGCTAAAGGCCCAAGTGGGCTGAAACGCTCAAAACCGACATGGGAGTGAGGTTTGGATGTCTGCACTGTAGTGACAATCGCCACTTGATCATAATCATGCTCTGATGCACCGACACCGAGTGCTTTTCGACAGAAAGAATCACGTCCATCTGCTGCTATGACTAATTTGGATTGAAACTGCAAATGTTCATTCGCTTTTGATGCTTCGAGATAAGCTAAATTCTCATCCTGTTTAAGCGACGTCACTTGAACACCATCAATTAACTCAATGAGTGGATTTTTTTTGACTTCTGATAACAATACTCGTCCAAGCCATGCATTCTCAATCACTTGACCAAAGCTTTCTACTTTCTCTTGAGCCGCGATTAAACGTGCCTTACCGAAACTTCCTTCTTCTGTGATATTTACTTCTAAAATAGGCGTTGCATATTGTTGCAGTGAATCCCAAATTCCCAATTCTTGATAAATTTGCACGCTTCGACGTGACAGCGCACTATTACGGGCATCAAAACTTGAATGATATGGTGCAAGGTTAGCATCATCATAGTTAGGATAGCTGATCGCCTCTAACAATTTCACTGCAATGTTAGTTTTAGCCAGCATAAGAGCAAGGCTTAATCCGACCATTCCACCACCGACAATGATGACTTCTTGTTGCATGTTTTGATCCTTATAAAAGCAAGCAATAGCTGCATACACATAAATTTTTAATCAAATTCATCTTACAATAAAGTTTTTACTTTTTATAATGAATTAGCGTTATTGAAGATGAAGCCATAATTCATTTTTCAATATTGAATATGACATTGAAAAAAAGCCGATGTTTCCATCGACTTTTGAGATTTGTGAAAATGGTTAACTCGCCATCAAGGCTTCGATATCTTCAATGGTTTTCACTACTTTAGCAGTCAGGTTTCTCGGTCCATCTTGAGTGACCACAATATCATCTTCAATGCGAATACCAATCCCTCTCCATTTTGGATCGACAGTTTCATCATCAGGGGCAATATATAAACCTGGTTCAATGGTCACCACCATACCTTCTTGATATGTTCGCCATTCTCCATCGACTTTATATGCCCCTACGTCATGAACATCCATGCCTAACCAGTGACCAGTTCCATGCATATAAAATTGACGATAGGCTTCTGTCTCAATGATTTTATCGAGATCACCCTGCATGATTCCAAGATTAAGCAAGCCTTGCACTAAAATACGAACAGCAACGTAGTGTGGCTCTTTGTAAGAGTTACCAATTCTAACCGCATCTATTGCAGCGATTTGAGCATCAAGCACTATATTATAAAGCGCCTTTTGTTCAGGATTAAATTTACCATTTACTGGAAATGTCCGAGTGATATCTGACGCGTAAAATTCATATTCACAAGCTGCATCTATTAAAACTAAATCGCCGTCATTAAGTTGTTTGTTATTTTCAACATAGTGCAATATACAAGCATTTTCACCACCACCCACAATACTGTTATACGATGGTACACAACCATTTTTACCAAAAATATAATTCAGCTCCGCTTCTAAAGCATATTCCATCATTCCTGGTCGTACAGATTTCATCGCTTGCATATGTGCTTGAGCAGAAATATCAGATGCGATTTGCATTAACTCTATTTCTTTTGGCTCTTTGTGTAGACGCATCTCATCTAAAATTGTATCTAACTGAATCAATTGTGTCGGTGCAGCGGTACCACGTCGGCTTTCACCACTTGCTTCTGCAATCCATTTTGTAATTTTTGCATCAAAACTGGCTTGTTGACCAATTCTATAAAATAATCTTTCTTTTCCTTGAAGCTTTGCGATCATTTCTTCGTCTAGTAGATCAATCGCATAAGCTTCATCCGCATCATAATCATCGACTGCACCATCAATCCCTGCACGGTAACCTGTCCAGATTTCCATCTCTCGATTGCGTTCACGACAAAATAAACTGTAGGTATAACCTTCTTCTTCAGTATCAAATGTTTCAATTACAGCAACTGCTTCAGGCTCTGCAAATCCCGTTAGATAAAAAAAGCTACTATCAGCGCGATATTTATAATCAGCATCACGATTTCTAAACATTTCTTCACGTGTTGCAATAATTGCAATGCTTCTTAGGCCTATTTCAGCGGCTAATTGATCACGTCGTTTTTGAAAATCTGATTGAGTAAGTTTCATATCTTTTCTGCAGCTTAGGCTATTTAATTTAAGAAAATACAGTACTACTTATATGTTAAGTAGTACTCTTGATTAAATGTAATCAACTTGGTCGATGAGGTGTAAACATCTCAACGACACTTTGCTCATTTTTTTTCGAAATTGTTGGTTTTACATGTTTCAGTAATGAGCTTTCTTCAACAGCAATCTTGGTTCGTCCAACAGATAAACTCACTGGAATTAATCGAACAAATTCATAAAGTTCTTGATAGCTAATTTCACCTTCTTCATCATTATCAGAATCTTCAAACTCGACTGCTGCAATATCTTGCAAGTGTTCAATCAACTCAGCTTCATCAGCACGAATATGCCCAGACGCTAATCCAAACCCCAATACCACTCCTGCACACCAATCTGCTAAAGCTTGAACACGCTCAGACAATACATGTTCATCATCAGGCAAAATGGGTAAATAATCTAATTCATCTTCTGATAAAGCATGCGAAACATCTTCAGATTCCTCAGCCAGTAAATTAAGAGCAGTAGGTTCTAATTGAGGCACATTCAATGTAGACAAAATTCGTATCCACTCCTCATGAGATGGCGGTTCAGTTACACAAACAATACCTGTAAGTAGACCATGTAACTCACTAGGACTAGTAATTTCCTCAATTAAACCGAATTGTTGGTTCCAATCTGTCCAACCTGAAATATCGTCTTGCATTCGCTTTTCCAATCTCTATACTTCTGTATATATTACCTTTGATTGCGAAACTACGCGACCTCGTTATGTTAGAACAATTACAGCGTTTACAAACGCATTTAGGCACGCTTAAACATCGTTTGTCCGAAACCGAACAAATGAATAGTTCTCTTGAAGCTAAGCAGAAAGAACTTCAGGAAACTCATCAAACTCAAACTGCTCAAAAAAATAGCGTCATCACTCAAAAGCAAGAACAGATTGAAAGTCTAAATGACAAATACAATCAATTGGATGGTATTTATAAAACTTTAAATCAAGATGCTACTGCTTTAGCAGAACGTTATAGTCGTTTAGAAAAGAGTTGTACTGATTTAAAAAATAGATTTCAGGAAATCTTGGCTGAAAGGAATGAGTTGAGAGTCATCAAAGAAAAAATGTTGGCTGAACAACGTCAAGCTCAAAAAGAAATTGATGAATTGAAGGCTGAAAATCAACGTTTAATCAAAAAAAATGAACTCGCTAAAACTAAGGTTGAGCAAATCATTCAACGATTGGCCATTTTAGGTACTGATCAAGATCATCATGCCCAAGAAATCCAACAATTAGAAAATCCGGCTGAACAAAATGAGGAAGCATAATTATGTCTGAAGTCGTTACAGTCGAGTTAAGACTAATTGAACAAACATTTAGACTTTCAACCACTCAAGATCGGAAAGATGATTTACAACGTGCTGGTGATTTGCTGAATGAGAAATTTCAAGAATTTCGTAGAAAAGCACCTAACGTAGAACACAATAAGCTCGTTATCATGGTGGCTTTAGAGCTTATGCAAGAAGTTTTAACAATGAACAAATCCTTACAAGAATATTCTCATTGTGAACGCTTACTTGCAACAATCTTGGAAGACGTTGAAAAAACTGTATAAATTTGATCTAAGTTTGCACAGTCAGTTTTACTGAGTGAATTATCACGCAAATAATGGGTACACCAAGGTTTGCCAATCTCACTCATTTCGTTATACTTAATTTAACTCTGGGATGTTCGCCAGCGGGTCTATTCCCCTGCCGATACTTAAACTTATGGATTGTGTTCTGTATATTTAGAGCGTATGCCCACCTCGAGTGGGAAACCCAGCAAGTATACGTCGCGTCCACCTTGAACTCGTCGGGTTCAGGGTAACGACACATGCAGCGGCATCTCCGGAGTCTTTATTTTATTTTCTCTTTTTTCTTATTTTTGAATAAACATCCTTGCGCTTTATCCCAAATTAATAATCAATATTAATATTTTTTTGATTTTTATCACATTATTTTCACTATAAACAACTTATTAGACACTAATCTAAAACAAGTACACTTAACTCTCAATATTATTTAATTATTTAAACCTATTGCTTTATATATATTTAACAATATAAAAAAATTGACATATTATTTGTAAATTTGGTTAATAATGACCTAGTAACTTTTCTAAAATTTAAATTATTATTCCCCATAATAGAAATTACACAAAAAGTATTTCATTTTAATGTCTTCTTATTGTTTAAAGACTTCATATTATTAGTCAAACATTATAAACAATGAGAATAGATTTATATTTAAAGGAAGAGAATATGTCTAAATTAGCAAAATTGGCTGGGGTTGCGGGTATTGCTACACTCTTAACAGCATGTGGTGGTGGTGGTGATGATAAGCCTCAAAATGTACCAGACAAAACAATTTATCCAAATCAACTTTCAAGTGAGTTTGTGCCTTTCCAAAAACCTTCATTTTTAAGTGATTTATTAGGCACTAATGATAATTTAAATGAAATTGATAGCAAATATAATAAAGCCTTAAGCCAAGCTATAGGTGAAATGTTTGGTGATCAACTTATATTGAGATCGGATGCTAAACTCGTTGAGATCTTCGATCAAGGCGTATCACTTGCAAAATACAGAAATATTACGTGTACTACTGAAACCAAATTAGATGCAAATACTGTACAAGTAACGCCAACTAACCCAGGTAGTTATTGCCCAAATGCTGGTGTAAATAAATTCAAATCAGGCAGCATTTCATTGACTGAAAAGGATAATATTAAAACTTTAAAATTCAATAATGCTTTATATAATCCTTTAGACTTTAAAGATAAAGATGACTATTTAGTTAACGGTGAAATTACATTACGTGGTGAAACCTCAGGTGATTATTCTTACGAAATTAATAAAGCTTTTAGTTATCAAATCTTAGATTCAGAAACATTAGAAAGTAAAGAATATCTTGGCTTAAGTGATTATATTTACTCTGTTATCCGCACTGATAAAAAAATACTTACCACTCAAGGCAATATTATTGGTCAACCTTATGGTGAAGATTTTTCATATAATTTTAATTTTTACACCAGTACTCCTTTTGTATTTGAAAAAATCATATTTTCAGATCAACCCTATCCTCAAGCCTCTGGCCAATTAACAATTTTTGACAGATTTTACCAACGAATTGATATAACTCAAACAAAAGATAAATCAAATACTGCTATGGTTTCATTCAATCAAAAACAACCTATTGAAATGAAATGGATTGAAATCACTGGTAAATAAACAATGAGCCCCCATCTGGGGGCTTTTTTTAACCATTTAATTTCATATGTTGAGCATTTTCTGACATTCTGAGCTGCTCATAATTTACAGGATTATATGCGCATGCACTTACAATCAAAGTAGAAGTAACTACTGCGATAAAAGTTTTCATCTCACATTTGCTCTTTAATCTAGATGTGAATAATTTAAAGCATGGCTAAAAACAAATAAAACCGATTAAAATTATAAAAACCATCTATTTTATAGATTATTAGTTACTCATCTTGAAGCGCACACTCATAATTCTTAGGATCATCACTACATCGTATCTTTTTAAGGATAGACATCATTTCAGGATGATAATGCCCTTCTTTTGTCATCTGAATTCTAGCTTCGCGCATAATTTTCAAATATCCAGGTTTCTCAGCATCTCTTATATTCATCCAAAATTTAGGATCAATTTTAGATTCAGTTTGATCAATAAATTTATAAGCTGGTGTTAATTGCTTGGAAATAATCTCCCTTGCTATGGGCCCCATTCCAGCAGGAAATTTATTTCGATGCATAATCAATGTACCCGTCACTTGAACCAGTGGAAAACGAATAATTGCGCCTCGTACCTCGCCCTTGTTTGTCATTCCACGATAGAGTTCCAAAGGTTCAAATAAGAGTGCAGGTGCTGCGATAATATCAACTTCCTTATTGTTGAATTTTCCGCCTACAGAAGTTAAATCCACTGAAACTGGTTGAGCACCAACATTTTGGACTAATTTTTTTTGGGTTGCGTCAAAACTCATTACAGCAACTTTTTTCCCAGCTGCTTTAGATAAAGTATCAATTTTACGATCATTTACCATAATATAAGCAGCACCTAAAGGCACAATACCGACAACCTCATAATCCTTATTGACCATTTTCGAGTCAAATTCAGGTCTTGCTAACAGCTGAATCACTTTAGTCAGTTGTTTATAGTTTTGAACTGCACCTATTGCATCAATACTTCCAACAAAAGAGTTGAATTGCTTAGCACGTAAATTACTTATTCCAGCACCATCACAACGTTTACTTCTAAAGTCTTCAGTTAAAACCCGTTCATCTGTATAGACTTTTAAATTAACTTCAGTGGATGTTTTTTGCTTTAATTTTGGATAATTCAAATCTATCTGCATTTGTAGCTTAGCCGTACGATTGACAGTCATTTGCACGCCGAAATCTTGAGCAACTTTAGAAATTCGTGGTAATTCACTCATATAGCTCGTCGCCTGCTCAAATGCTTCACCATGAGCACCGCTCGGTGAATACACACATAAGGTGACTTGTTTCGGAATCTGTTGCCAAACTTTTGGATCATTCAGTAGTTTTTTTATTTTATTCACAGAATGGCTGGACAGTGATAAATCCAACTTAGAGCTAGTTTGAGCATTTACATGATTTGTGATTAGACCAGAAAGACTAATTACTGTCGTGAGCATAACCATACGATAAGCATGCTTGCTCTTTTTAAATAGAATACCGTATTTTTTATTTTTCATTATCGTTCCCTTTTCTATTCTTTATAATCAGAGCTTCATTGATCTGATAGAGTTCAGCTTATCGGCTTCAATTAAAAATTAAATTGACCCCAATCTTTTATTTGTTACACCTAGAGTAAATGAAAAATATACTATCGAAAATATTCAAATCAGGTTGATTAAACCTGAGTAAAAATCGATAAACTACTTACCCTTACACATGCACTTAGATTGGTACAGTTTGAAATGCAGTTGCAGACACAACTTTTAAGAAAAAATCTACGTTCTCGTAGAAGACAACTCTCAATTTTTACGCAACGACGTTCTGCTTTTCAGATTTTGTCAAAAATCCAATCTCACTCTAAATTTAAATCTGCACAAAAAATTGGGATTTATTTAGATGCATTCGGTGAAGTTCAAACACATATCCTAATCATGCATTGCTTTTCAAAGCATAAAGTCGTCTATCTCCCAAAAGTCTCCAGACTTGATTCAACTTTAAAATGGGTTCCAATTTCAAAGCATCAATATCTAAATAAACGTTTTACTAAACATAAATTAGGCATGTATGAGCCTATGCATAGATTGGGGAAAAATGTAAAACAAATTGATTTACTGTTGATGCCCCTAGTAGCCTGTGATTATCATGGAACACGTATGGGTATGGGAGGTGGCTTTTATGATAGAACTTTAAAGCATGCGAGCAATCAACCCTATCGCATCGGTTTAGCGCATGACTTTCAATTAATCTTAGATCCTTTAAAGCGCCAACCTTGGGATCAGCCATTAGATGAGTTAATCACCCCTAGAAAACGATTAAAATTCAAACGAAGAATATTAATTCACCCTAAATCCAACTGAATTTATCAAGATTAGTAGAAATAAATCGAATTTTATCGATTTTCACCCTTGTATTTTTTAAATTACACATCACTATAAAAATATGGCAACACCGTTGTCACTCATTAGGAGTGCTCATGACTGATATTATTATGAATGAAGAAAACTTAGAACTTCAGACCCCTAGCGTGTTACCGCTATTAGCTTTGCGTGATGTTGTGGTTTATCCACACATGCAAATTGCGCTTTTTGTCGGCCGTGAAAAATCGATTAAAGCAGTTGATGTAGCTCGTAACAGTGACAATTTAGTTTTTGTAGTAGCTCAACAAGATTCTCTTACAGAAGAAATTGATCACGACAATTTATATCAATACGGTACTGTCGCGAAGATTGTGCAAGTCGTAAATCATGAGAACGATGAAAACTGCATTAAGGTTTTAATCGAGGGTATTTATCGCTCTAAATTGATTAATATTTACGATCAAAACGATTATTTAGAAGCTGAGCACAGCCTTAGCCCAATGACGATCCGTATGGAATCGGCAACTCAACAAACTCGCCTCGAAGAATTACGTGGTCTTTTCAGCCAATACGCTGAAGCAAAACTACGTAATGCGCGTGAGTTAATTAATGCTGCAAATAAAATCGATGATTTATTGCAACTCATGTTCTTCGTCGCAACACGCGTGCCGTTAAATATCGAAGTGAAACAAAAATTCCTCGAACACGATGAATTTGAAGCTCATTTACAAGAGTTAATGACTTATTTGCTTCAACAGTCTGAAGAACAACAGATTGAGCAAAATTTACATGACAATGTAAAACGTCAAATGGAAAAGAATCAGCGCGAATATTTTCTAAATGAAAAAATGAAAGTTATTCAGCGTGAACTTTCTGACATGAATGGCGGTGCTGAAGATGATATCGCAGAGATTGAAAAACGTTTAGCTGAAGCTGATCTTCCTGAGCATGTTCGTAAAAAAGCAGAAGGTGAATTCCGTAAGCTCAAAGCAATGCAGCCTGCATCGAGTGAAGCAGCCGTAGTTCGTAATTACATCGAAACTATTTTAGATACACCATGGAATAAGGCGAGCAAAGTAAGTATCAATCTTGCTAAAGCTCAAGATATTCTTGATGCTGATCATTATGGTTTGGATGAAGTTAAAGAACGTATCGTTGAATATCTTGCTGTTCAGTCACGTGTAAAAAAACTACGTGGACCAGTATTGTGTCTCGTAGGTCCTCCTGGTGTAGGTAAAACCTCATTAGGTGAGTCTGTAGCTAAAGCAACAGGTCGCGAATTCGTTCGAATGGCACTTGGTGGTGTTCGTGATGAGGCTGAGATTCGTGGACATCGCAGAACTTATATTGGTGCGATGCCAGGTAAGATTGTGCAATCACTTTCTAAAGTCGGTGTAAAAAACCCTTTATTCCTACTCGATGAAATTGACAAAATGGCTCAAGATCATCGTGGTGATCCTGCATCTGCCTTGTTAGAAGTGCTTGATCCTTCACAGAATCACAAATTCAACGATCACTATCTCGATCTTGATCTTGATTTATCTGAAGTCATGTTTATTTGTACTGCAAACAGTATGAATATACCTGAAGCTTTGTTAGATCGTATGGAGGTCATTCGCCTTCCTGGTTATACAGAGGAAGAGAAAATCAATATTGCTGAGCGTTACTTAGTACCTAAAGCAATCAAGAATAATGGCTTACGTGCTAAGGAATTAAGTGTACACGAAGAAGCAATTCGAGATATCGTACAACGCTATACACGTGAAGCTGGTGTTCGAAGTTTAGAGCGTGAAGTCTCTAAAATTGCACGTAAAGTGGTTAAAGAAGCGGTTAGTAAAAAAGCGAAAAATCTTCAAATTGAAGTTAATTCGGCAAATCTACCTGACTACTTAGGGCCGCATAAATTCGATTTTGGTATGGCGGAAGAAGAAGCTCAAGTCGGTCGTGTTAATGGTCTAGCTTGGACTTCAGTTGGTGGTGAACTACTGACAATTGAAGTTGCAGCAATGAAAGGTAAAGGCAAATTTGTAACCACTGGTTCTTTAGGTGATGTTATGAAGGAGTCTATTACTGCAGCGATGACCGTAGTGCGTACACGAGCTGATGCTTTGGGTATCGATTCTACTCGCTTTGAAGAAACCGATATTCACGTGCACTTACCTGAAGGCGCTACGCCTAAAGATGGTCCTTCAGCTGGTCTTGCTTTGACGACAGCATTAGTTTCAGCGTTTACTGGCATTGCGATTCGACCTGATATTGCAATGACTGGTGAAACTAGCTTGAGTGGCCGTGCAATGCGTATTGGTGGTTTAAAGGAAAAATTACTGGCTGCACATCGTGGCGGTGTAAAAATGGTCTTTATTCCACATGAAAATGCACGTGATTTAGTCGAAATTCCTGATAATGTGAAAGAAGGTTTAGATATCAAAGTTGTAAAATCAATTGATGAAATTTTACCTCTAGCATTAACCTCTATGCCTAAACCATTAGTAAAAACACCCATTGTGAAAGCAGTTGACGAATCAAAATCTGCACGACACTAATCGGTCTTTTAACTGAAGAAAGAGAGCTTAGGCTCTCTTTTTTTATAAGATATCAATGGATGCAAATTTAACAACTCATTATGTTTTAACTTTTGATTTTATAAATTCATCACTTTGAAATGTATAATATCGTGAAACTTCTAGTGACACATTTTCATGAAAATTCGTATCTTGACCATTGGTCAAAAAATGCCAGCATGGGTTCTTACTGGTTTTGAAGATTATTTCAAAAGAATTCAACCTTTTGTACAAACTCAAATTGTTGAGCTTCCTATGGCGAAACGCGGAAAGAATGACTCTGAAGCTGATATTTTAAAATACCGTAATATCGAAGGCGATAGCATTTTAAATGCACTGAAAGGAAATGAACTTTTAATTGCACTTGAAGTGGGAGGAAAAGAGTTTAGTACAGAAAAATTAGCTGAAACCATGAAAGGTTGGATGCTTGAAGGGAATGATGTTGTGCTCGCGATTGGTGGACCTGATGGACATTCTGATGCAGTTCGTAAAGCTGCTGCTTGGCACTGGTCTTTATCTAAATTAACGCTACCCCACCCTATGGTTCGCATTCTGTTGATTGAACAACTGTACCGTGCCATGAGCATTAATCATAACCATCCGTACCATCGTGCTGGATAATCGTTCCGAATTTGCAACATGATGTTCAAATTTAAATGGTTACTCTGATTTCTAAAATTTGCGATGATCACCTCATACATCTAAGAATGGAACTACCCTCATGACTATTCAAACGCTACCTGGCTTATTCATCTCACATGGCTCTCCAATGCTGGCTTTGAATCCTGAACAGGTTGGTCCAGCTTTACATCGCTTGAGTCTCAATTTGCCCAAACCTAGAGCGATAATCGTCATGTCTGCGCATTGGGAAAGCAATGCACTCGAAGTAAGTACGGGGACTAGACCTGAAACATGGCACGATTTTCGAGGTTTCCCAGATGCACTCTATGAAATTCGCTATCCTGCCCCTGGTGCTCCAGATGTTGCTGAACAAGTTTTAAATTTATTCGCTGAGGCACAAATTACTGCACATGCCAATAGTACACGACCTCGTGATCATGGCGTATGGATGCCTTTATTACATATGTATCCAGAAGCTGATATCCCCGTAGTCGAAATCTCTTTACCCATGACGATGTCTGCTGAAGCGATATTTAAAATTGGTCAAGCTCTCGCTCCATTAAGAGATCAGCAAATATTATTAATTGGCTCGGGAAGCATTACCCATAATTTAAGAGAGCTTGCTTGGCATGGTGAAACGAGTGAAGTTCCAGAATGGGCATCAACTTTTAGAAACTACGTGGTGCAGCAGCTCACTCATTCGGATTATCCTGCTATTTTAGCGTGGGATACGATTCCTTATGTTCATCGTAACCACCCTACGATAGAACACTTTGCACCTTTATTTTTCTCTATGGGCACTGGTGATCGTTTTAGCATTGTACATAGTAGTTTTACCATGGGTGCTTTAGGGATGGATATTTATCGCTTTGATTGAGAGAAAATAAAATATCATTTTTTAAATGACCATCACGAAATAATCATCGATCAATGGATACATTTTGATACTGAAAAGTGCAAAATGTATCCATAATTTTTTAGATCTCCTGCGTTATCCTTCCTCGGATCAATACAATTTAGAAAGCTTGTTATGAAATTAAAATTAATTACCTTGGCTATTTTGCCTATCACACTTGCTGCGTGTCAGACTTCCGATCTACAAAAAGCTGGGGATTTAGCTGTGTCTGTGCTTCAACAACAAAATGCTGATCAAACTCTCGCTGCATACCAATGGCAAGCCAATCCACAAAATGCGCCTCAACCAATCACTTTAAACTTCACCGCTGATAAAAAACTTTCAATTCATACGAGCTGCAATACTTTATTTGGCGGGTTTGAGCTAAAAAACAATACTATCGTAGCTGCTCAACTTGCATCTACCATGAAGGGATGTAATGGTTTGGCTGCCGAACAAGAACGCTTTGCTGGAAATCTATTTTCCCAAGCTGCTGTTCCTTTCGTGCTTAATTTAAATGATCGTGATAATCCAATGTTGACTTTGGTACAGCCGAATGGTGAAAAGATTATCTTCACGGGTAAAATGACACCTGAAACCAAATACAAAACTCAAGGTGAAACCATATTTCTTGAAATTTCGCCAGAAACTAAACAATGTACTGGTGTAGCTCCCCAAACTTGTCTACAAGTCAGAGAAATAAAATACAACGATAGTGGTATTAAAACGCAAGTCGATAAAGACTGGACTTTATTCTACGATCAAATTGAAGGTTTTTCACATAGTCCGAATGAACGTCAAATCATTCGTGTAAAACGTTATGAAATTAAAAATCCTGCTGCAGATCAATCAAAGTATGCTTATATTTTTGATATGGCTGTAGAGCGTGAAGCTGTAAAAGGTTCTTTATAAAGAATAAAAAACCGAGGCTAAGCCTCGGTTTTTTTATTTTTGATTATATTCTTAGAATACACCCTGAGCTAACATCGCATCAGCAACTTTTACGAAACCAGCAATGTTCGCACCATCTACATAATTCACAGTACCATCTTCTTGAGTACCGAATTTTACGCAGTTACGGTGAATTTCTTTCATGATTGCATGTAAACGCTCATCTACTTCTTCGAAAGACCAACCTAAACGAAGCGCATTTTGAGACATTTCAAGACCAGAAGTTGCAACACCACCTGCATTAGATGCCTTACCTGGAGCATATAGAATTTTTGCATCAACGAATTTTTCAACTGCAGCAAGTGTAGAAGGCATATTTGCGCCTTCAGCTACGCAGATCACACCATTTGCAAGCAATTTATCCGCATCATCAGCATCTAATTCATTTTGTGTTGCACATGGAAGTGCGATATCACACTTAATACCCCAAGGACGTTGCCCTTCAAGATATTCAAAACCATGCTTCGCTGCAAACTCAGAGATACGACCACGTTGAACGTTTTTAAGCTCCATTACTTCAGCTAAAAGCTCTGGAGTTAAACCGTCTTTAATGTATACAGTACCAGCTGAATCTGAAAGTGAAACAACTTTTGCGCCCAAATACATTGCTTTGTCAGCAGCAAACTGTGCAACGTTACCCGAACCAGAGATTGTAACTACCTTGTCTTTGAAACTGTCGTTACGAGTCTTAAGCATTTCCTCAGCGAAATACACTGTACCGTAACCAGTTGCTTCAGGGCGCGCTAGTGAACCACCAAAAGTTAAACCCTTACCTGTAAATACGCATGAAGTGTCATTGCTGAGCTTCTTCATCATACCCGCCATGTAACCAACTTCGCGGCCACCAACACCAATATCACCCGCAGGAATATCTGTGTCAGATCCTAAGTGACGGTATAACTCGATCATGAGTGCTTGGCAGAAACGCATGATTTCGCCTTCTGATTTACCTTTAGGGTCAAAATCAGAACCACCTTTACCACCACCCATTGGTAGTGTAGTTAACGCATTTTTGAAAGTCTGTTCAAAACCTAAGAATTTTAGGATTGAAAGGTTCACTGAAGGGTGGAAACGCATACCACCTTTGAATGGACCAATTGCTGAGTTGTACTGAACACGGAACGCACGGTTAACGTGTGTTTGACCTTGATCATCAACCCAAGAAACGCGGAATTGAATCGCACGTTCAGGTTCAACTAAACGTTCTAATAAACCATGAGCTGCATACTTAGGGTTCTTTTCAATAAAAGGCCATAAGCTTGTCATCACCTCTTCAACAGCTTGAAGAAATTCTGGTTGATGTGCATCACGTGTTTTAACGTAGTCTAGGAAGTCGTTAAGGCTGTTGTATTTCAACGCTTAATCCTCAGCAGAAAATGGATCAAAATTGGTCAAAATTTCAATATATTGATAAGTTTTGGCGCAAAGTATTAAATATCTTTTACAGGCACTGTACAATAGTTTTCATAATTTTTTTTAATATTTTTTTAATTTCAATTACTTAATTATAGTATTTAATAATTTTAAATTATCAAATTCATTACTTTTAATTATGAATTAATGCTTATTCGGCGCTTTTATTGCGCGATAAATGACCCATAACAGCGCACCCCAAACTAACACTAATCATGTTAAAATCATTCATATTTCGCACCTATGATCTCCTTTTCGCTTGATTAAGTTTTAACGTACATGCACGCACAAATCTCATTGATACAACAAGTTGATGCTTTCCTACCTCAAACCCAATGTGGTCTATGTGGCCACCGTGATGGTTGTTTACCTTATGCTAAAGCTATTGTAGAAGGAGAAGACGCGAATAAATGTGTCCCTGGCGGTCAACCTGTTGCTGACGCAATTGCTCACTTACTGAATCGCCCTAAGCTTAAAGCTGAAGAAAGCGTTTGGCCAATTCAATCTGATGGTCGCCCACAGCGTATGAAAGCGATCATACGTGAAGACGAGTGTATTGGTTGCACTAAATGCATCAGTGCTTGCCCTGTAGATGCCATCATTGGATCAGGAAAGTTAATGCATACTGTGTTAACTGATCTTTGTACTGGATGCGAATTATGTATACCACCTTGTCCAGTTGACTGTATCGATCTTGTTGAAGATTTACAGCCCATACCAAATGAGCAAGCCCGCATCCTAGAACAAAATGATCTTAGAAATCGTTATTATGCTCATATTCAACGTGAGGAAAATCGCAGTCTTCATCGCAAAGGTCCTGTCGTTAAAGCTGAAATTGATACTGCGCTTTTTGCTCAATTTTCAAAACAATTACAATCAGTACCTACTATTCAAACGATAAAAAAAACAGCGCTTCATAAGACATTAGATGCAAAATCTACAATCGAACTTGCCAAATTACGTACACAAATTAAAAAGCTTGAAAAACAACTTGCTGTACGTGAGAGTGTCGATAAGCAAGAGCAACTCAATACTTTATATGAAAAACTCAATTCAATTGAGGGTGTTTAAATGAACGTTAAAACACCTAAAACTGTAAAAAACATGACAAAAAACCAAATTCAAATTTTTTTTGAAAGATTAAGAGCTCAACGCCCAAACCCTAAAACAGAGCTGAATTATTCTTCACCCTTTGAGTTGTTAGTTGCTGTGACCTTATCAGCACAAGCCACTGATGTAAGCGTAAATAAGGCCACAGATAAGCTTTTCCCTGTAGCAAACACACCTGAAGCAATCTATGGCTTAGGTGTAGAAGGATTAAAATCTTATATTAAAACAATAGGTCTCTATAACTCTAAAGCTGAAAATGTCATCAAAGCTTGTGAAATATTGATTAAACAACACAACAGTACTGTTCCTAACAACCGTGCTGATTTAGAAGCACTTCCGGGCGTAGGTCGAAAAACTGCAAATGTGGTATTAAATACCGCTTTTGGTCAACCAACCATGGCCGTTGATACCCACATCTTTCGATTAGGTAATCGTACTGGACTTGCGGTAGGAAAAAATGTACTCGAAGTTGAACACCGTCTAGTTAAAGTGATTCCAAAAGAGTTTATTGTAGACGCTCATCATTGGTTAATTTTACATGGACGTTATTGCTGTATTGCGCGGAAGCCAAAGTGCAATGAATGTGTTGTGAGTGATGTGTGCAACTGGCCTGAACGTTTCGAATATGGAGCGACAAGACAGATCGATTTAAAACAGGTTTAACGATCAAGAGATTTTTTTTGATCTTTTTTCTCTTTATCTAATTTCATCTGTTTTTGACTATCGCGAAGTAATTTAAAACTTATAAATACCAAAAAAGACAATACTGCCAAGCATGCAAGCATCAATAAAATAATGGCAATATTTTGCACTTGTTTACCTTAACATTATAAAAAAGAAGCCCTAATATGACTTAGGGCTTCTTTTTTGTCAAAGCTGAATAATGGTTATTTAGTTTGATCTAAAATTGCAAAAAGTTCTTTTTGAACTTCTTCAATAGGACGAAGTCCATTCAACTTATCATACGTTGGCGCATTTTCACCTGAAGCTGCACGCCCTTGGTAAAAGCCAACCAACTGTTCAGTTTCAGTATGATACGAACCTAAGCGCTTACGAATTGTTTCTTCTTGGTCATCTGGACGCTGAACTAAATCTTCACCAGTTTCATCATCTTTGCCTTCCACTTTTGGTGGGTTGTAGACGATATGATAAACACGACCTGATGCTGGATGTTGGCGACGACCCGATAAGCGTTTAACGATTTCTTCATCAGGCACATCAATTTCGATCACGTGATCAATATCAATGCCTTCTTTTTCCAAAGCTTCAGCTTGAGGAATCGTACGAGGGAAACCATCAAAGATACAACCATTTGCACAATCTGGTTGTGCAATACGCTCTTTAACCAGACCAATAATCAGTTCGTCAGAAACTAGACCACCATTGTCCATTACAGATTTTGCCTGTAGACCGAGTTCAGTTCCTTCACGAATTGCAGCACGGAGCATATCACCGGTTGAAATTTGTGGGACATTGTAGCGCTTGCAGATCAACTGAGCTTGAGTACCTTTACCTGCTCCAGGTGGTCCGAGTAATATAATGCGCATAAATAAACATCCTCATTTTAACTATATCGACGATACTTGGTTAATGTCTTTGGTAGGCACCAATCCAGCATCTATTTATAAGAAAGCCACAAATAAATGAATCAGACCCGCGAAGAAACCTGTTACCCCACCTAGCACAATTAAGATCCATTCGTCTTCCTGGAATGCAGGACGTAATAGATTTTGAAACTCGCGCGGCGTTAATTCACGGATACGTTCTTTAAACATTTGATAGATTTTCTGTGCGCGGCTCGCATTAAAAGCTGGGTCGCATACAGGCACCATCGTAATTTCAATTGAGCGATCGATCAAGTCTGTCTTGAGTTTTGCATACTCTTTTGGACCTAAAGATAGCTGTAATGATGTACGAACCAATGGTGTTTCCATGATTTCATTGATATGACGTTTAACAATACGGCGTGTTTTGTCTTTTTTTCCACCATACATCATTTCCATCATAATAGATTTCAATGTAATCAAATCTTCAGTCACTACACGTGCAAATACATCAGATACTTCTTCTTGGCGCTTCATAAACGCACCTTGAATATTATAAGAACCAATGCGTGGAATGACAGGTTTTATCCAAGGGAATTTACGATCTTTCGTTAATTCAAAGAATTGTGGATAACGTATATAGTGTGGTTCAACTGGATTAAATACCATCCAAATTGCAATCCAATTTGTTAAAAAGCCCCAAATTGCTGCCCAGAATGGTACAGTCCAATGCCAAGGCACCACAAACCAAACGATCATTTGGAAGATACCGAAGAACATACCGATTAATGCACTGATATGCCAAATGAAGTTAATTTCTTTTTGACCCACTTTTAGGAACATATTGACCATCAATTGACGGTCGCCTTCCATTTGACTCACTACCATCGCACGCATATCCACGAGCGACTCAACATTTAAAGTTAATTCGGTTACGAGCTCTTTCAAAACATTTGGAAGTTGCTTATGTGCTTGCGCATAAATACGTCTCTTGATTGAGTAAGGTAAGTTTTCCCATAGAACCGCATTGCGATCCATCATCACTTCATCAATTAAGTGCTCTAACTCAAAGCCAACCTGTTCACCAATGATACGAGCAGTATCCTCGGGATCCATCGCATCTAAGAACTCTCGTAAGGAGCCAAGTTTTGATAGTGTATTGTCGGTAATAATACCCGATATACGTCCTGCCTTACGTGGAACAATTCCTTGCCATCCCACCGGAAGCGGACCTAAGTGAAAACCCCAAAACTTAATTGGATAAAACACCATCTTGAGTGCCATCCAGACGTGAGCCCAAGTCACAAATGCGGTTACTGGGATAATACTCAGTACTGCATAAAAATCAGGTCGATTGACGAAGGCTTGCCACAAATCACTCACATATCCAAACATTCATGACTCTCATATTCATATATCTAATTGCAGTCGAACTTGAGGTATAAAACCATAAAGCTTTCTAAAATCCTACACTTAAGGTGTAAGCAAACTGTAGTTCTGGTTTAGTTTCAAAAATCACTTGGTTTCCTTGCGTGATTTCCTCTCCTGCTTTTATCCCTACACTAAATGTACTAATTCTTTCTTTATTCAGCATGACATAAGATAAATCTATACCACCACCGAGTTGAGATTCCTTTTCACCATTGACTGTTTTTGATTTTAGATGACCAGCAAATGCACCTAAATAAAATCCATTTAAGTCCTTAGTTCCGAGAATTATTGGGTAACGAAAACCGACTTGAGCACCCACATCGTGGTCGTCATTTAAGAAAGCGCCAAGCTTTCCGTATCCAATACCGTATGGAGTGACGTATTCTAAATTCCCATGCGCTAACCGTTGTGTAACACCAGCACCCACATTTATTTTAGAAAATTGTTCTGGTTTCAATTTTGCTTCAGGATAAAACGATGAAAAATCTGCGTATGCTAAATTCCCTACCCACATCATGACAGCAAAGGAAACGATTTTTCTCATTATTTTCTCCATTTTCTCAAACTGAGAACAATATTATTATTCATCCATAGTGATTCGACTTTAACAGAATAATTTTCGTTCTTATATACAACAAGCTTTAAAATTAGTGTCTATTTGGTCAAATTTTAATTTTTATAACATACGAACTATTTATTAATTTTACAAATTTTATAGTCAATCTGAGTTAAAATACTTTGATATAAAGTCAGCTTTTACCCGCAAAAAAGTAAAGATCTATGAAGCAGCAGTTCCCACTGAAGAATGTACAACAAGAAAAGCGAATTTTTCGTAGTCGAGTGGTGTTTGCTATTTGCGTGGTAATCTTTTTTTTACTTGTTCTATTGTCTCGATATGCTTATTTGCAAATTGTGCATTACGACCAGTTTAAAGATGCATCGGACAAAAACCGAATTCGTTTACAACCGATTTCCCCTGCCCGCGGTTATATTTTTGATCGTAACGGCATTCTACTGGCTGACAATTATCCAGTTTTTACGGCTACATTAAGTAAAGCGGATGTGCCTGATATTGAAGACACGGTAGAACGCCTTAGAAAGATTATTGACTTGAGCGAAGAAGACATTGAACGCTTCATGAGTCGTGTAAAAACCGCAAAAAAGACTGAACGTGTAACGCTTAAACTAAACTTAACTGAAACAGATATCGCTAAATTTAGCGAAGTAAAGTTTAAATTTCCTGGTGTTTCCATTGAAACCCAAATGACGCGTTATTACCCACATGGTGAATTATTTGCCCATGTTATTGGGTATGTCGGTCGTATTAATGATAAAGAACTTAAAAGCATTGATAAAGATGCTTACGCAGGCACCAACCTGATCGGTAAAATTGGCGTAGAAAAATTTTACGAAGACCTGTTGCATGGTTCACCTGGCTTTGAATCTATTGAGACAGATGCATTTGGTAATGTCTTACGGAAGTTAGGGCGTAAAGATTCTGTACGCGGTAATGACCTCTATTTATCACTTGATTATGGTCTCCAAACAGTAGCTGCTGAGCAACTTGCGGGGCGTCGTGGTGCAATTGTTGCAATGGATCCACGTACAGGTGAAATTTTGGCACTCGTTTCGAGTCCGAGTTTCAACCCCAATTTATTCGTGACTGGTATCAGTCATACAGACTATAGTGCACTGCGTGACAATTTAGATCAGCCGTTGTATAACCGCGCAGTTCAAGGGACCTATCCACCAGGTTCTACCATTAAGCCTATGGCTGCATTAGGGGGTATTCACTACGGTATTGTCGATTGGTCAACTGCTATTTCAGATCCAGGTTATTTCCACTTACCAGGAGACTCTCACAAATTCCGCGACTGGAAAAAAACGGGGCATGGTGTAGTCAATATGCATAAATCCATTGTTGTCTCTTGTGATACTTACTATTACGTTCTTTCTTACCAGATGGGGATTGATCGTATGAACACATGGATGCGTCAGTTTGGATTTGGTGAGAAAACGGGTGTAGACCTTCCTAGCGAAAGCACAGGCTTGTATCCTTCGCCAGAATGGAAAATGCGTACTCGCAATTCTAAATGGCTCAAAGGTGAAACAATCTCAGTCAGTATTGGGCAAGGTGCATTCACTTCTACCCCTTTACAACTAGCGATGGCAACTGCAATTACCGCAAATCATGGCGCCCATGTTACACCGCATGTATTGCGTGAAACCAAAGGAACAAAGCAATTCAAAGTCCACAATGCACCAGATTATAAAATTGCCTTCAATGGTACTGATGAAGATTGGATTAAGATGCGTGATGCCATGGTGGATGTGATCCAATCTGGAACAGGTAAAGGGATTCGTGGTGGACTGCAATATCAAATTGCGGGTAAAACAGGTACCGCTCAGGTCAAGAGTATTGCGCAAGGTAAAAAGTATAACGAAGCTTTATTAACTGAACGTCAACTCGATCACGGCTTATTTGTAGGCTTCGCCCCTGCCGACAACCCAGAAATAGCGATTGCAGTGATATGGGAAAATGGTCGTGGAGGTTCAGGAGCAACCGCGCTCGCACGTCCTGTATTAGATTATTGGTTACTCCATCGTGATCGTAAGCCAATAAAGCCGATGAATCATGTTGTCAGCGGCGGCTTAATGACAGCAGGCATTAAGCCTGGTGAATTACCTAGCGGATCTACTAATTTGTCAGCCGATCCAAATGCACTTCCTCGTGAACTCCAAACATCACGTAACAGCAACAGTGCAACGAATGCAACGAATGCAACGAATGCAACGAATGCAACGAATGCAACGAATGCAACGAATGCAACGAATGCAACAAATGCAACAAATGCAAACACTGACACTCAACGTAACACGAGTCAATAAATGAAAAATCAACTCCGCATCATTGGTGGTGAATGGAAACGCCGTGTATTACCTTTTGCCACTATTGAGGGTTTAAGACCAACACCAGATCGTGTACGCGAAACTTTATTTAATTGGTTAATGTGGGATATTCAACAAGCGCAGGTGCTAGATGTTTGCGCTGGATCTGGTGCATTAGGTTTTGAAGCGCTATCTCGAGGGGCAGCTCATGTCACGATGATCGAACCTAATTTAGAGCAAAATAAATTTTTAAAATCAAACTTAGCGCTTTTAAATGTGAATAATGCAAAACTGATTCAAAGCACTGCCCAAATCGCGCTAAAACAACTCTCAAACAATCAATTCGATGTAGTTTTTTTAGATCCTCCCTATAGTTTAAATCTTTGGGAGGAGTTGGCTTCATTGATTGACCCAAAACTCAAAGCAGATGCATTTATTTATGTCGAAGCCGATCAACCATTGTCATCACTTAATCTACCTTCTTCATGGCACCTCATAAAAGAAACCAAAGCTGGAACAGTTAAATCAGGCCTTTATCGAAAAATAGATTAGACATTTAAAATGTCTGATTCCAAAAAATCCGAATCAATCTGCCTCGATCGTAGGGAAACGAGGATAAAAACTCGTACCCTATCGTTTGATTCTGTTTCAGCAAATACTCAACACCATATCCAAACGTAATGCTTAATTGTTCCAGATTTGATAAGTCAAAATGACCTGTATCAAGTTTATTCTTCAATTCATTCCGATCAAAAGCCGTGAAATTAAAAAATTGAATACGTTCGGATTGAAAAATTGAATGCGTCAATACATCAAATCTCGAATATTCTTTCTCATTTAATTCTGCAATCTTGGTCTGTTCACTATTTAAATCTTCCATGGCAGGCTCATAGTGAAGTTCTTGCTGAGCTTCAAAAAAATTAAAAATGAGATTTTGATCATTCGTATTTTCATCATGATCCAAGGAATTCGCGTGAACAGCAGAAATTGAAAAAAACATCAAAGCTTGTAAATAAAGTTTTAAATTTTGAATCATATTAATTTTACGTTTCTATATCTTATTATTATGCATGAAAAAAAGCCTCCACTCAGGAGGCTTTTTTACTTAAAGCATTAAGCTAGACCTTTTTCTTTAAGTACTTCTAGCATCGTTGAACCAAGTTCAGCTGGGCTACGTGTATATGCCATTCCAGCACGTTCAAACGCAGCGAATTTTTCTTCTGCCGTGCCTTTACCACCTGAAATAATAGCACCAGCATGACCCATTCGCTTACCTTTCGGTGCAGTCACACCAGCAATATAACCAACAACAGGTTTGGTCACATTTGATTGGATATATTCTGCCGCTTCTTCTTCAGCTGTACCACCAATCTCACCAATCATAATAATTGCATCTGTGTCTGGATCATCTTGGAACAGTTTCAAAGCATCAATCTGATTCATACCAGGGATTGGATCTCCACCAATACCAATACACGTTGATTGACCTAATCCTAACTTCGTAGTTTGTGCAACAGCTTCATAGGTCAACGTACCAGAACGCGAAATAATACCGATTCGTCCTGGCTGATGAATATGTCCTGGCATAATACCAATCTTACATTCACCCGGCGTGATAACACCTGGACAGTTTGGACCCACTAAGCGAGTGCCATTTCCATTGGTTTCTAGATAGCGTTTCGCTTTCAGCATATCAATGGTTGGTACACCTTCAGTGATAACAACAATCAGTCCAACGCCAGAGTCAACTGCTTCAACGATAGAATCCAATACAAATGGTGCAGGAACGTAAATGACCGATGCATCAGCACCAGTCTCTTTCACTGCATCTTTCATTGTATTGAATACAGGTAGATTTAAATGAGTTTGACCGCCTTTACCTGGAGTCACACCACCCACAACCTTAGTACCATAAGCCAAAGCTTGTTCTGAGTGGAATGTACCATTTTTACCCGTAAAGCCCTGTACCAATACTTTAGTGTCTTTATTAATTAATACGCTCATGATTGATACTCCTTATGCTTTTACTGCAGCAACAATTTTTTCTGCGGCATCAGATAAGCCGTTTGCAGAAATTAGTTTAAGACCAGATTCATCAAGTAATTTTGCACCTAGTTCTGCATTATTCCCTTCTAAGCGAACAACAACAGGCACTGTTACATTTACTTCTTGAACCGCTGCAATAATTGCTTCAGCAATCATGTCACAACGCACAATACCACCGAAGATATTGATCAGCACACCTTTTACTGACTGATCCACTAAAATGATCTTGAATGCTTCAATTACACGCTCTTTGGTTGCGCCACCACCTACATCCAAGAAGTTTGCTGGTTGACCACCATAGAGTTTAATGATGTCCATGGTTGCCATTGCAAGACCTGCTCCATTCACCATACAACCAATATTACCTTCTAAAGCAACATAGTTAAGGTCAAACTCAGATGCCTTGAGCTCACGCTCATTTTCTTGCGATTTATCTCTTAAAGCAGAAACTTCTGGCAAACGATATAAAGCATTCGAATCAATACCGACCTTGGCATCAACACACAAAATTTCACCATTTTCACGGACTGACAATGGATTAATTTCAAACAATGCGAAATCATTTTCTACGAACGCTTGATAAGCTGCAGACATAATTTTAACAAATTGATTAATCTGTTTATCTTTCAGCTCTAAAGCAAAAGCGACTTCACGAGCTTGGAAAGGAAGTAAGCCAACCAATGGATCTACTTCAACTTTAATAATTTTTTCTGGAGTTTCTTCAGCGACTTTTTCAATTTCGACACCACCTTCAGTAGAAGCCATGAAAGTAATACGACGTGATGAACGATCAACAACTGCGCCTAAATACAATTCACGCTCAACTGGATAGACATCTTCTGCAACGAGTACACTGTTAACTGGTTGCCCATTTGCATCCGTTTGATATGTAACTAAACGAGTACCAATAATTTGCGAAGCATATTCTTTTGCTTCATCAGCTGACTTAACGACTTTAACGCCGCCAGCTTTTCCACGCCCACCGGCATGTACTTGTGCTTTCATAACAGCGAATTTGCCGCCTAGCTGTTCAAATGCTTTTACTGCTTCCTCTGCATTTGTAGCGATGATGCCTTCCTGAACTGGCATACCATATTTTTTTAACAGCGATTTCGCCTGATACTCGTGTAAATTCATTGTTTTACCTTTTACTACTTTTCACTTTTTATGACACACCAATATTTAAACTTCCTTCGCAATAAATATTGGCATTTATTAAATTTAGTATTCTAGTTTTAGATGATTATTCAAACAAAAACAACCACCAAATGCAAAAAGAGCGGCCTCAGCCGCTCTTTTTTGTGTTATTTACGTTTACGCTGAATCGCGTGAATCGCTCGCCCATCTACTGCTAGCGCAGCTTCATGAACTACTTCAGAGAATGTTGGGTGACCAAATGTCATTAATTGAAGATCTTCAACGCTTGATACAAATTCAAGTGCGATCATGCCTTGGTGAACGATATCAGACGCAGCAGGTCCAATCACGTGCATACCAAGCAAACGATCCGTTTTAGCGTCAGCAACAAATTTTACGAAACCAGCATTTTCTCCAGCTGCCATCGCACGACCATTCGCTGCGAAACCAAATTGACCTGTTTTAACTTCGTGACCTTTTTCTTTCGCTTGTTCTTCTGTTAAGCCAACCCACGCCGCTTCAGGGTGTGTATAAATCACAGAAATAATCGTATCATAGTTCACTTGAGCTGCGTGACCATGAATACGTTCAACAGCCATTACGCCTTCTTCCATTGCTTTATGTGCAAGCATTGGACCACGTACTAAGTCACCAATTGCATATACACCTTCAACAGAAGTTGCACACCAATCATTTACTTCAACCAAACCACGTTCAGTAAGTTTAATGCCAGAATCTTCTGCTAATAAACCTTCTGCATACGCTTTACGACCCACGCAAACGATCAATTTGTCGAAAGTCTGAGTTTTGTCTTCGCCACCTTGAGTGTACTTAACTGTCACTTCACGACCATTGATTTCTGTACCAGCTACTTTTGCGCCAACACGAATATCAAGACCTTGCTTAGTTAATACTTTTTGGTAATCTTTTGCCAAAGCTTTATCAGCCATTGGTAAAAATGCATCCATTGCTTCAAAAACAACAACTTCTGCACCCAAACGACGCCATACTGATCCAAGTTCAAGACCAATTACACCTGCACCAATTACACCTAAACGCTTAGGTACTTCTTGGAATTCAAGCGCGCCAGTAGAATCAACGATAAGATCTTGATCTACAGGAGCAACAGGAATATTTACAGGAACAGAACCAGAGGCAAGAATGACATATTTAGGTTCTAAAATTTGAGTTTCACCTTCATGTGGAACAAACTCAACTTTTTTACCAGCTAATAATTTACCTGTACCCTGCAACCATTCAATGCCGTTACCTTTCAACAGGCCATCAATACCCATTGTAAGTTGGTTAACGATTTTATCTTTACGAGCAAGTAATTTTTGAAGATCGAATTTCACTTCGCCCGTTGTAATACCATGATCATCTAAATGATGAACAGTATCTTCATAACGATGTGAAGAATCTAAAAGTGCTTTAGATGGGATGCAACCCACGTTCAAGCAAGTACCACCTAAAGATGGTTTTCCTTTATGAATACGCTTTTCAATACACGCAACTTTGAAACCCAGTTGTGCTGCACGAATAGCAGCTTCATAACCACCTGGACCACCGCCGATTACTACTAAATCAAATTGTTGAGACATTCTTCTCTCCAAAAATGGGCCTAGAGGATCGCTCTAAGCCCATGGATTTATTCTTTAGAATTAAAGATCAAGGATAAGTTTAGCTGGTTCTTCTAACAATTCTTTGATTGTTACAAGGAAACCTACTGCTTCTTTACCATCAATTAAACGGTGGTCATAAGAAAGCGCTAAATACATCATTGGTAAGATTTCAACTTGACCATTTACCGCCATTGGACGCTCTTGGATTTTATGCATACCCAAAATTGCAGTTTGTGGCGTATTTAAAATTGGTGTTGAAAGCAATGAACCGAAAGTACCACCATTAGTGATCGTGAATGTACCACCTGTCATATCTTCAATGCCGAGCTTACCATCACGTGCTTTGAATGCGTAATCACGAATACCATTTTCTACTTCAGCATAGTTCATGCGATCAGTATCACGTAATACTGGAACTACTAAACCACGGTCAGAAGATACCGCTACACCGATGTCATAGTAACCGTGATAAACGATATCATCACCATCAATTGAAGCATTTACAGCTGGGTAGCGTTTAAGTGCTTCAGTTGCAGCTTTAACAAAGAATGACATAAAGCCTAAACGAGCACCATGACGCTTTTCAAAAGCATCTTTGTACTGAGCGCGCATGTCCATGATTGGCTTCATGTTGACTTCGTTGAACGTCGTTAACATTGCTGTTTCTTGCGTTGCAGCAAGTAAACGCTCAGCCACACGCTTACGAAGACGTGTCATAGGAACACGTTTTTCAATACGCTCACCTACAGCTACGCTTAATGGTGCAGCAGCAGGAGCAGCAGGTTTAGATTGGTGATTCGCCACATCTTCTTTAGTGATACGGCCACCACGACCTGTACCTGAAACTTCTGATGCATTGATACCAGTTTCAGTTAATGCCTTACGAACAGCTGGAGCTTGGTCTTGAACAGGAGCTTGAGCACGTTCAACAACCGGAGCAGCACCCGCTTCTGTAGCAGCCGCAGCTTGTTCAACTTTCTCTTCAGATTGAACAGCTTGAGTTTGAGAAGCACCAGAAACAGCACCTGCTTCAAATGTAGCAATTACTTCATCAGAAAGAACTGTGTCGCCTTCACCTTTAATGATATTTGCAATCGTACCATCTGCAGGAGCAACAACTTCAAGTACAACTTTATCCGTTTCGATATCACAGATCACTTCATCACGTGATACCGCTTCACCTGGTTGTTTGTGCCAAGTTGCAATTGTTCCGTCTGCAACTGACTCTGGGAATACCGGTGCTTTAATTTCGGTTGCCATTCTTAAGATTCTCCTGATTATTCTGCTACGATCGCAAGCGCTTCGTTAACGAGTTGTGCTTGTTGTTTTGCATGTAAATATGGTGAGCCACAAGCCGGTGCAGCAGATGCTTCACGACCTGCATAGCTGATTTGAATTTTTTGACCTGACTTCATAACACCTTCGTATAAACGTGGTGCGATGAATAACCATGCGCCTTGATTCTTCGGTTCTTCTTGCGCCCAAACAAGCTCTTTCATATTTGGATATTGTGCAAGTACTTCCGCTAAACGTGCTTCTGGATATGGGTACAATTGTTCAACACGAACAATAGCAGTGTTGTTCAATTCATTTTCACGACGTTTTTCAAGTAAATCGTAATAAACCTTACCACCGCAAAGCACTACACGAGTCACATCCAACTTATTAATGTTATCAACTTCATCAATCACAGTTTGGAAAGTTCCGTTCGCCAATTCATCAAGATTAGATACCGCTAATTTGTGACGTAATAATGACTTTGGAGACATGATAATCATTGGTTTACGAATTGGGCGAATCGCCTGACGACGTAAAGCATGGAAAATCTGTGCAGGAGTTGTAGGCGTCATCACTTGCATGTTTTCTTCAGCACATAGCTGTAAGAAACGCTCTAAACGTGCAGATGAGTGTTCTGGGCCTTGACCTTCAAAACCATGTGGAAGAAGCATCGTTAAACCACAAACGCGCTCCCACTTTGTCTCACCAGAAGCAATGAATTGGTCAATAACAACTTGAGCACAGTTCGCGAAGTCACCAAATTGTGCTTCCCAAATAATTAAGCTCTTAGGTAGAGTTGTTGCATAACCATATTCGAATGCCAATACTGCCATTTCAGACAATAATGAGTCATAAATCGCTGTACGCGGTTGATTTTCTTTAATATGGCAAAGTGGAATATACGTCGAACCGTCTACTTGGTTATGAAGCTTCGCATGACGATGCGAGAATGTACCACGACCAACATCTTCACCAGTTAAACGAACAAGATAACCCTCGTCCAATAACGAAGCATAAGCTAGAGTCTCAGCTGCACCCCAGTTCAATGGCATTTCACCAGTTTGCATTTTAAGACGATCATCGATCACCTTAGAAACTTGACGCTGCATCACGAAGCCTTCAGGAAGCTCACGCATTTTGCGACCAAGTTCTTTTAAACGCTCTTCAGGGAAAGTAGTATCCCAAACGTCAGTGTATTCGTGACCTAAGTATGGCGTCCAGTCAACGAACATTTTTTTATTCGGTTCAAGTACAAGTGCATTAGCAACATGTTTACCTGCTTCTAAATCAGCACGGTAATCTTCGATCATCTGATCTGCAGTCGCACGATCAATTACACCTTCTTGTACTAATTTGTCAGCATATAATGCACGAGTCGTCGTTTTCTTATTAATGACTTGATACATCATTGGCTGAGTTGCTGCTGGCTCATCTGCTTCATTGTGACCGCGACGACGGTAACAGAACATATCGATAACAACGTCTTTACGGAAAGTATGACGGAAATCATGTGCAAGTTGAGCAACAAACAATACAGCTTCAGGATCATCACCATTCACATGGAAGATTGGTGCCTGAATCATTTTCGCGATATCAGTACAGTATTCAGTAGAACGTGCATCACGTGGATCTGATGTTGTAAAACCAACTTGGTTATTGACAACAATATGAACTGTACCACCTACCGTATAACCACGTGTTTGTGACATTTGGAAGGTTTCTTGGTTCACACCTTGACCAGCAAATGCAGCATCACCATGTACGATTACTGGTAATACGTCATCACCACCAATGTCTTTACGACGAACTTGACGAGCACGTACTGAACCTTCAACTACAGGCCCTACGATTTCTAAGTGTGATGGGTTAAATGCCAATGCCAAATGAACTTCGCCACCTGGAGTCATTACGTTTGACGAGAAACCTTGGTGATACTTAACGTCACCAGAACCTTTCTTGTGAAGTGATTTACCTTCAAATTCACCGAAAAGATCTGCTGGGTTTTTACCCATGATATTGACAAGCAAGTTGAGACGACCACGGTGTGGCATACCGATCACAACTTCTTTACATCCCACAGAACCTGCGCGTTGAATAACAGCATCAACCATCGGAATGAAAGATTCACCGCCTTCCACACCAAAGCGCTTAGCACCAACATACTTATTGCCTAAGTATTTCTCTAAGCCTTCAGCTGCAGTTAAACGTTCAAGAACATGTTTCTTTTGTTCTGCTGAAAAACCAAATTGACCTTTCACACCTTCAAGACGTTGTTGAATCCAACGTTTCTCTTTAGTGTCAACAATGTGCATATATTCAACACCAATAGAAGCGCAATACGTCGCCTCCATCGCATTGACCATTTCACCTAAAGTTGCTTCAGTTTTGCCAATTGCAAGATTACCTGTATTGAATACAGTATCTAAGTCAGATTTGGTTAAACCATGAGCCGCTAGATCAAGATCAGGCACTTCTTCTCGTTTTGCCAAACCTAATGGATCTAATTTTGCTTTTTGATGACCGCGGTTACGGTATGCAGCGATTAATTGTAATACGCCAATCTGACGACGCTCGTGCTCAGAACTAACTGAACTTTGAACGACAGGCTGAATACGGTTTGAGTTACGACCCAATAAAAGGAATTGCTCACGTACATTGCTGTGTGGTTGATCCCCTTTTGGGAACTTACCAAAGTATTCTTGCCAATCAGCACCGACTGATTCTGGAGCAACTAAATACTGCTCATAAAGTTCTTCAATATACGCTGCACTGTCAGCGGAAAGTTCAGTGTCAAGACGCAATGCGTCAGCAACTTCTTGCATTTGTGGACCCATTTCCTATTGCAAAACATTACAGGGAGCTTTCTAAGCTCGCCCATGATTGATAATGCCAAATCGGTAAATTGACATTCACCCATCTGGTACAAAAGACCATGGGGCGTATAGCATTAGAGAGTTTCTAATACCAATGACGAATCATAACGCCCTCATTGGCATCATCACTCATCTTTATACTCGATAAAATTACCGAGCAATTTTTGCAAATTGACTTAGAAAAAAATAAAAATATTAGTCTTTTCTAAAGCAACTTTTCAATTTGATTATCCCTGCTTTCAGCTTAACACCAAACCACCAAAATGTTGATTTAATGTACAGATTGAATAACATTCATGCTAAAAATTTTGTTCAAATCCTACCATGAACTTCACTTCAAACTGATTTTATTGACACATACCATTCATAAATTAGCTAAATACAACTATAAACCATTGAGATAATATAAGGTGCATTTAGATAAATTCTATTAAAATTCATAATTATTAGACTAAAGCCTAAAATTATAGATTTAAATACATGCAACTTGGATCATAAAACCGATATCTTAACATTTTAAAAAGATATTTGCAGATGCAAAACGTTTTCATTTATCCCTAAAGTGCATATTTTTTTATGATTGGGGCAAATCTAACCACTTCAACCAAAATATCTCGAAAACTAAATTTAACATCAAGTTTTGATTAAAAAAAAAGCACACCTAAGTGTGCTTTTTTTGGAACAGCATTATCCAGCTTGATCTAACAACATGCTACGAATGTGACCAATCGCTTTTGTTGGATTTAGACCTTTAGGGCATACTGATACACAGTTCATGATACCTTTACAACGGAATAAACTGAAAGGATCGTCTAAACGAGCCAAACGGTCTTGAGTAGCAGTATCACGCGAATCAATAATGAAACGATATGCATTCAACAATGCTGAAGGACCCAAGAATTTATCAGGGTTCCACCAGAATGATGGGCAAGACGTTGAACAACATGCACAAAGAATACATTCATACAAACCATCAAGATGCTCACGCTCTTCTGGAGATTGTAAACGCTCTTTAGGTGGTGCAGGTTGATTATTAATCAAGAACGGTTGAATTTTGTCGTACTGATCATAGAACTGATTCATGTCTACAACCAAGTCTTTGATTACTGGAAGACCTGGTAATGGACGAATAGTAATTACTTCTGGCAAATCGTTTAGGTTCCAAAGACACGCTAAACCATTTTTACCATTGATGTTTACACCATCTGAACCACAAATACCTTCACGACATGAACGACGGAACGTTAAAGTTTCGTCTTGAACTTTCAATGCAAGTAGCGCATCAAGCAACATACGGTGCTTATCAGTCAACTCAAGCTTGAATGTTTGCATGTACGGTGCTTTATCCTTATCAGGATCGTAGCGGTAGATATTAAATGTACGAGTACCTCTACTCATCTTACTTCTCCCAATTAGAATGTACGTGGTTTAGGTGGAATAGCATCAACTGATAAAGGCTTGTAACGTACTGGCTTGTACTCAAGACGGTTATCAGCAGAGAACCATAAAGTATGCTTCATCCACTCATCATCACGACGGCCGTAAGGATATGCTGGATGATCTGGAGATTCTTCAAAATCTACAACAGTATGCGCACCACGACATTCTTTACGTGCAGCAGCAGAGATTAAGGTTGCTTTTGCAACTTCGTATAAGTTTTCCACTTCAAGTGCTTCAATACGCGCAGTATTAAATACTTTTGATTTGTCTTTTAAATGGATATTACGGATACGAGGCTCAAGTGCAAGAATCTCTTTCACACCTTTTTCAAGAAGTTCAGTTGTACGGAATACACCTGCATGATCTTGAACGATATCGCGAATTGCATCAGCAACTTCTTGCGCATTCTCACCAGAAGTTGACTCATCTAAGCGACGGATACGCTCGACAGTTTGCTGAAGCACAGTTGTTGGAAGCGGCGCATATTCATCACCGTGATGCTTAGTCACATAGTCAATGATATGTTCGCCAGCAGCTTTACCAAATACAACTAAGTCAAGCAATGAGTTTGTACCTAAACGGTTAGCACCATGTACAGACACACATGAACATTCGCCAATCGCATAGAAACCTTTCACTGGTTTAGTGAAATTGCGATCCGCAGCATTGGTAGAATAAGTATCGCTGTCTTTGTCGTAATGTGCTTCTAGCGGAGTAGTTTCACGCGATTCAGGAACAACAACTTGACCATGAATGTTAGTTGGAATACCACCCATTTGGTAATGGATTGTTGGTACAACAGGAATTGGCTCTTTTGTGATGTCAACGTTCGCGAACTTCTTACCAATCTCAAATACAGATGGAAGACGTTTCATGATCGTATCAGCACCCAAGTGCGTCATATCAAGAAGGATATAATCACCTTTAGGACCACAACCACGGCCTTCTTTGATCTCTTGGTCCATAGAACGTGATACGAAGTCACGTGGTGCCAAGTCTTTCAAAGTTGGAGCATAACGCTCCATGAACGGTTCGCCGTCTTTGTTACGAAGGATTGCACCTTCACCACGACAACCTTCAGTTAACAATACGCCTGCGCCTGCAACGCCCGTTGGGTGGAATTGCCAGAATTCCATATCTTGTAATGGAATACCTGCACGAGCAGCCATACCAAGACCGTCACCAGTGTTGATATATGCGTTTGTAGATGCGCGGTAAACACGACCAGCACCACCCGTTGCGAACAATGTTGCTTTCGCTTGGAATACTGCAATTTTACCTGTTTCTTGGTCAATTGCTGTAACACCAAGTACATCACCTGCTTCATTACGGATCAAATCAAGCGCGATCCATTCTACGAAGAATTGTGTACCCATTTTCACGTTGCTTTGATAAAGCGTGTGAAGAAGTGCGTGACCTGTACGGTCGGCAGCAGCACAAGCACGAGGAACAGCTTTTTCACCATAGTTCGCAGAGTGACCACCGAATGGACGTTGGTAAATTGTGCCGTCAGCGTTACGATCAAATGGCATACCTAGATGTTCAAGTTCATATACAACTTGTGGCGCTTCACGAGTCATAAACTCAATTGCGTCTTGGTCACCTAACCAGTCAGAACCTTTTACTGTGTCATAGAAATGGTAGTGCCAGTTATCTTCTTGCATGTTACCAAGAGAAGCACCAATACCACCCTGTGCAGCTACAGTGTGAGAACGCGTTGGGAATACTTTAGTCAATACCGCAACTTTCAAACCAGCTTGAGCAAGTTGGTAAGAAGCACGCATACCAGAACCACCACCACCAACGATGACAGCATCGAAAGTTTCGTGTGGAATATTTGTATAATCTTCTTTAGGGTTTATAGCGCCCATGATTGTTTCCTATCAATTCGCCCAAAAAATCTGGATTGCCCAGATCGCATATGCAAATACAGCAATAATAACTGCTGAAGTCAGTACAAGGCGTAAACCTGATGCTGATGGACCCATTTGACGAGTCGTCACATAGTCAGTGAATACTTGCCACATACCAATCCATGCGTGTGCAACAAGAGATAAGACTGCCAATAAAGATAAAATCTTCATCGGTAATGTCATCATAAAGCCGTACCACTGTTCGAAGTTGAAACCACCATTACAAAGGATCCAACCAAACACCACAACAGTATAAACAGCTAAAACTACAGCACTTACACGCTGGATAAACCAATCGCGAGAACCTGAACCCGTTAAACCAGTAGCACTTTTCATTAGAGTACGATCCATACAAATGATGCAACGATACCAATTGCAGATAAAATTAATGCGATTGTTGCTGCTACACGACCACTTTGTAACTCTTCAGCGATACCCATATCAGCAAGCAAATGCTTGATACCTGCGATGAAGTGGTAGATTAAGCCAGCGACAAATACCCATACGATAAAGCGCACGATAAAGCTATCAAAAATAGCTTGAACTTGTGCAAAGCCCTCAGGAGAAGACAATGATTTGTCTAAGATCCATAAAAGAACTGGTACGAGTAAAAATACGATGACACCTGAAAGACGGTGTAAAATAGATGCAATAGCCACAGGGGATTTTAAGTTTACGTCTAAAACTTGACCCATGGACAAATTGACAGGTCTGTTGCTTTTCACAGCGGGCATCCTGTAGTTAAAAACTCCATCCGGAGTTTGTTGGAATTAATTCGAAGGAAAGCTGGCATTTGTTAGACAAATAAATTGTCTAAACCTTTATACGACACGGAATTATAAAACGTGCAATTTCAAATTACAAACCTACGAAGCAGGCGTCAACCATAAAATATTTTTAAATAAGAATCATTTACATCTACTTTCTTACAGTTAAGTCATCTCTCTATTTAAATACAAACACTAAGCCATTAATATTTATATCAATTTATTTTAATTTAGTGTTACTGAACTCAAATGTTCGATTTGTCTTAATTAGACTAAAGCACAACTCACTACAAAAATATATTTTTTCAAGAAATATAATATTTATTTTATTTTTCAAAAACTTAAAGAAAATTAAATCTCAAATAATTTGTACTTTTAAAACTAATTAGAAAAATGAATATTGCTCACATGGTCATTGTTTTTTTATCTAATTGAATTGAGTAATTTCAAATGTAAAAAAGGATAAAAATCATATGCACTTATAAATTAATTACAAAATAAACTTCATTTTCTAATGTTGAGCTCACCACTTAAAATGTAATGAAACATTATAAATTAGACACTTTTTAATCAATTAGTAAATAAAGTGAAAAAAAATATTTCATTGTCATTTTTGGTGTATTTATTCAGTCTATCATCTTAAAAAAACTGACAAATTCTATAAACAATCGCTTTTCACAACCTTTAACATATTGATAAAAGGTATTAATAATCAAGCATTACTTGGTTTAAATCATCAAAATATGCACGTTTTTGTCTTTTTTTTTATGCCACTACCGTTGAAATTGTCTTATTATACGGCGGCGCTAGTGAAAAGCAGATAAATTCCTACTGATTAACTGAGTTTAGAACCAGTCACTTTAGGTCGTCATTTTTATCCATAAGTATAATTGACAATTTTTGACTACTCACTAAGCTTAGAGCAAATTTTGAAACCGTCTAACTCACGGATTACAACAGATTATTTCGGGTTAGATAAAACATTCACCAGGACAGGAGATCTATTGAATGTCTGAAGCAACTGGCAAAAAAGCCGTATTACAGCTTGATGGCAAAGAAATTGAATTACCAATTTACAGCGGCACATTGGGCCCAGATGTAATCGACGTTAAAGATGTATTGGCCGCAGGTCACTTCACTTTTGATCCTGGTTTTATGGCTACAGCGTCTTGCGAGTCTAAAATCACATTTATCGATGGTAATAAAGGTGTTCTATTACACCGTGGTTATCCAATCGACCAACTAGCTACTAAAGCTGATTATTTAGAAACTTGCTACTTATTATTAAATGGTGAGCTTCCTACAGCTGAGCAAAAAGAAGAGTTTGACGCTAAAGTTCGTAACCACACCATGGTTCACGATCAAGTTAGCCGCTTCTATAACGGTTTCCGCCGTGATGCACACCCTATGGCGATTATGGTTGGTGTTGTTGGTGCGTTATCAGCGTTCTATCACAACAACCTTGATATCGAAAATGTTGATCACCGTGAAATTACTGCGATCCGTTTGATTGCTAAAATTCCTACCCTTGCTGCGTGGAGCTACAAGTATACTGTTGGTCAACCATTCGTTTACCCACGTAATGACTTAAGCTATGCAGAAAACTTCTTGTACATGATGTTTGCTACTCCAGCAGATCGTGATTACAAAGTTAACCCTATTCTTGCAAAAGCAATGGATCGTATCTTCACGCTTCATGCTGACCATGAACAAAATGCTTCTACGTCTACAGTACGTTTAGCTGGTTCTACTGGTGCTAATCCGTATGCATGTATCGCTGCTGGTATCTCTGCACTTTGGGGCCCTGCTCACGGTGGTGCAAACGAAGCTGTTCTTAAGATGCTTGATGAAATCGGCTCTGTAGAAAACGTTGCTGGCTTCATGGAAAAAGTGAAGACTAAAGAAGTTAAACTTATGGGCTTCGGTCACCGTGTTTATAAAAACTTCGATCCACGTGCTAAAGTAATGAAAGAAACTTGTGATGAAGTTCTTGGTGCTTTAGGTATCAATGATCCACAGTTAGCTTTAGCAATGGAATTGGAGCGTATCGCACTTTCTGATGAATACTTCATCAAGCGTAACCTTTATCCAAACGTTGACTTCTATTCAGGTATCATCCTTAAAGCGATTGGTATCCCAACAGAAATGTTCACTGTAATCTTCGCACTTGCACGTACTGTTGGTTGGATCAGCCACTGGTTAGAAATGCACAGCGGCCCATACAAGATCGGACGTCCTCGTCAGCTTTACACTGGCGAAGTTCAACGCGATATCGTTCGTTAATTCGAACTACGTCGACAGTCAAAAAACCACCCTTTGGGTGGTTTTTTATTATCTGATTAACAACAAAATATTGTTTTCAGCCCTGATGAAATACAAACCTCGTATATATAGAATATCTACAAACAAAAAAAGCCTGATTAAATCAGGCTTTTTGATCAGTGTTGTGAATAATGATCCAAGTTTAATGAGCTTAACTGCTGTTTTAATTTTGCAAGAGACCATGGCCATGCTGCAAAGTTACGACCATTTTCATCCAAATAGTAACTCTTACAGCCACCTGCATTAAATACAGTGGTTTTAAGATGTTTTTGAACCAATTGATTATGTCGCTTAACAACGTCGTCTTTAATCACAAGCTTGTTAATATTTTGCTTTTTGATCTTTAGTAGGCCATCAAGAATATAATCTAATTGAGCTTCAGCAATACCAATAAATGAGTCATAAACCAGAATATTTGGTCCTAACACCAAAAATGCATTTGGTACATTGGTAATACTTGCACCTAAATAAGCTTCTGGTGAACTATTTTTCCAGCGATCCGCTAAGAGCTTCCCATCCATATCATAAATGCGCTTACCAATTGGCGGATGCGATACCTCAAAACCCGTGCCCCAAATGATGACATCTACTTCATGACGCTCACCATTGGCCGCAACAACCGTATTCCCATCAATCTCAACCAACCCCTCATTGATTAGTTTCACATTATCTTGTTGCAATGCTGGATAATAATTGTTGGCAAATAAAAGACGTTTACAACCAATATCAAAATTTGGTGTGACTTTTTTTCTTAATTCATCATCTTGAATTTGCAACTTCAATAATTGTTTGCTTAAGAAATTCACAGGTTTCAGTACTTTTGGATTACGCAAACCAAAGTTAATGCCATTTAAAATTTGGGCAATACTGCTCCGCCAAGTGGATTGAATAACGGGAAATTTCTGGATCAGTGATTTCGCTTGATCATTCAAATTCATATCAGCTTTTGGCAAAACCCAAGGTGCTGTACGCTGTAACACAAAGAGTTCTTTCGCTAATGGCTGAACCTGAGGAATAAATTGAATCGCTGAAGCACCTGTACCAATAACAGCAATACGTTTACCTTTAAGATCGTACTCATGATTCCATCTTGCAGAGTGAAACATTTCCCCCTTGAAACTTTCTATGCCCTTAATTTTTGGAAATGATGGCTCAGTAATGGGTCCCGTTGTAAAGATTACCGTTTTTGCTAGATACTTTCCTTGAGAAGTTTCTAACGACCACTGCGCCTTCTCGTTATCCCAACGTGCTGCTTTTAATTCATGATTAAATTGGATTTTTTCATTCAGTTGATGCTTCTCAACCACTTCCTCAAGATAACTTAAGATTTCTGGCTGCTTGGCAAACAAATGACTCCATTTGTGACTTGGCGAAAAGGAAAAAGAATATAAGGCTGAAGGAACATCACATCCACATCCTGGATAATTATTATCGCGCCATGTACCACCAACTCGGTTCGCTTTTTCCAGCACAATGTAGTCGCGATAGCCTGCCTGATTCATTTTATATGCCGCAGCGATACCTGAAATACCTGCACCAACAACAATCGTGTCATACACCTTTTGTTGTTGTTCAACTTTAAGTTCTTTATCTGCATTGTTTTTTTTCTTTACTTTTACTTCTGTTTTTTCAGATTGATCATCACTTTGAATTTTTAAATCTGCTTTGCTTTCAAATTCGTTATCGAGTGTCATTCTTTTATCTCTCTATTATTTTACAAACCGCTTAAACCATGGATAACCTACACCTAACATCTTGGTATATAAGGTCGGTGAAGCACGCTTCATCAACCAAAATAATTTCGCGTCTGGCTGTGGAATCGTATAAAGAATGCCTTTATCTAAATTGTTTAAGGTTTTTTGTGCAACTTGATCACTTGTGACAAATGCATGATTCTGCAATAAATCATCCGCTAAACCCGAGTAATTGGAAGGTAATCGCCCATTCTTCATAATATTGGTAGGTACTAAAGTTGGGCAAAGCACATTCACATGGATATTATCTTGATGTAATTCTGCAGATAACGTTTCAGATAATGCAAGTACACTAGATTTCGTCACGTTATAAGCTGTCATTTCAGGTGCAGCTGTAAAACCTGCTGCTGAAGCAACATTAATAATTGCCCCATAACCTTGTTGTTTAAACTTCGGTACAAAAAAGTGACAACCATGAATCACGCCCCATAAATTGACATGCATACACCATTGCCAATCTTCTAGTGTCACCTCATCAAACTTACCACCTAACCCCACGCCAGCATTATTAATAACAAGTGTCACAGGATGATTAAAAAGGTTTTCTGCTTGATTCGCCAATCGCTCAACATCTTCCTTTTTTCCCACATCGCAGGATTCAGCAAATGCTTTTTGGCCTGTGGTCTGAGAAATCAGCTGAACAGTTTCTTCAGCTGCAGCTAAATTAATATCAGCACACACCACTTGACCACCACGTTTTGCAATTTCCAATGCAAAACTCCGTCCAATACCACTTCCAGCACCCGTTACCACAGCATAAGCCTGATGGCTCGGTTTAATTTTCTTCTTAAAAAAAAGCATGAACTATCCTTATTCTTATACCTTTAAAGCAGGCATGAATTCCTTCGTAAAGTATGGTGTTAAAATACCATCCACTGGATTTAATAAACGTTCTTTGTAGTACTCTAAAAACGCTGATGTATCATGATCATTCGGATGGAAGTCTGGTTTGAGATATTCGAAAATATGTTTGATCGAACTGCCATAAACACCATCTTTTAGACCAAAAATCAAACCTACACTTCGGTACATATCTTTGTAGTAACTTAAACTGATTAGATTTGATGGCTTACGATAAAATGGCACAACTAGTGATGCAGCAGAAATCAGCACTAAAATCGTAATAAGCGCTGGGAAAAAGCCTGCTATTCTTAAAGCATAGTTACTCGAAAGAAGTTGGAACACATCATATGCAATATCTTTATGCTCTGATTCCTCAAGCATATGCCACATCCAAATTGCGCGTTGTTTCTCATCTTGAGATTCGAAGAAAATATGCTCATGATTCATCATGTATTCAGCAAGCACTGCGGTAAAATGCTCAATCCCAGCCATAAGCGATAATTTCATTGGCTGAGGCAACCGATTAAAACCATATTCAAAAACGTGATGCGCCAGAAATCTAAACAATTTGACAGGCAAATCTGCCTTTAAAAAAGCGTCATTTAATTCTTCATGAAGTTTAGAATGTAAAGCTTCTTGCCCAATCAGTGCTGTCACTCTTTGCTTCAGTAATGGATCTTGAATAAAGTCACGATGATAACGTGCTGTATCAATAACGAGATCCTCACCATAGGTTAAAAAAATTGAAAGTGAGGCAAAGTAAGCACTTGCTAATTCCGCATTCAAATAAAATTTTGGATCAATCTTTTGATGATCAAAATCAAATTTCATATGACGAATTGGAATAGCTTTTGATTGATTCTCAGGATCAAATTTAGAACCGTTTAGAAATTTAGAAATTTTTTTTAGTGGCTGAGTTAATAACATGGCGAACCTTCTCTTTTATCTCAGTGAATAAATTCAAATAATGTGAATTCTTCGACGTTTCTAAAAAATTAAGATAAAAAGACGAAATAGCCATTTGCATAATAAATCTTTAGAGATGGCATAATTGCTCATTCATCAAGATTGTCTAACAAAATTATTAAGTTTTAATCAGTAAATACCATTTCATTATCATTAAAGGTCAACACCATTTTTAACAAGTAATGATTCCAAATAGTGATATTTTGAATGTCACATAAACTTTAAGTAGATTAAGAAATAAGTATGATGTTGTGGATGCCACTTATTTTAAAATGGATAAAATTTGACGCTTTTAGATGTAGAACACTCACCCAAGGTGAAATCACGTTGAGCCAAAGTGTCTTTGGTGATCTTATAGATTATGACAGTGTGAAAATCATGAATCATCCGTTTCTACCGTGGCAACCCTCAGCGGTATTTATGGCACCAAAGGGCTATTTGCATATTCGTAACAAACATTTCAAAACTGACTATTCGAAAGAAAATAAAATCTATCAAGGAATTTTCATTCACGAGATGACTCATATTTTACAACACCAACAAGGACAAAATGTTTTGCTCAAAGGCGCTTTTCTGCAAAGTGCGTATTTTATTTCCTTCAAAAAGTATAATCCTTATGCCTATAAATTTGACCCTAAAAAAAATTTCAATGACTACAACATTGAACAACAAGGCGATATAGCTAGAGATATATTTTTGAAAAAGATTCCGAATATTATTTTGAATCAATAAAAATTGTAAAATTAAAAGAATATTTTTTATTCAAGCTATTGATTTGTGAATCAGAAACACCATATCAGCTTTGACATCTGATTTACTGTGTCGCAAATCCATTACGATTTAATTTTTTATGTACAAACAATGGCAAAAGCTAGTATCTACTTTTATTTTAGATAGAATACATATGAATCGTAGTTTTTGCTGTGCAAAAAATAAGATCTTTTATCATGTTTGAATGATGTAAATTTGAGCCATTTGGCAGTTATGTAATATCACATACACACAGCTGAATAATTACTCCAATAAAATCAGCACGTGCTGTATATAAACCTATAGGATAGGACTTGGTTTAAATGAATAGTTTTAAAGTTTCTCTTGCTCAATTCTCTCCATTTGTCGGCAATATAGAAGCCAATGTTCAACGAATGATTGAACTCGCTAATGAAGCCAAACAGCAAAATGCCAATATCATTGTGTTTCCTGAACTTTCGACCATTGGTTATCCTGCAGAGGATCTCCTACTTCGTCCAAGCCTAAGCAAACGTACAGCATCAGCTTTCGAAAAACTGGCTGAAGTGAAAGACATTGTGATGGTATTTGGTTTTGTTAATCAAGCTGATTCGGGTGCACGCTATAACTCTGCAGCCGTTATGAAAGATGGGCAAGTATTAGGTATTTATAACAAGCAAAATTTACCAAATTATAGTGTTTTTGATGAAAAGAGATATTTCGCTGAGGGTCATCAACACCTTGTATTTGAATATTTAGGACATAAATTCGGTGTATTAATTTGCGAAGATGTCTGGACGCTAGAGAGTGTTCAACAACTTGCCAAACTAAATGTTGAAACTGTTCTTGTGCTAAATGCCTCACCATACGAAGTTGGAAAGCCTCAACACCGTGTTGTTACGCTTACAGAGTTAGCTAAACAATTGAATCTCAATCTTGTTTATGTCAACCAAGTGGGTGGGCAAGATGATCTCATTTTCGACGGAACAAGTTTCGTTGTAAATGCAAATGGTGAAGTTGTACTTGAAGCACCAAGCTTTAAAGAAGACCTTTTTCATGTTGAATATGAAGCAGAGCTTAAATCTTTTAAAGCCGCTACCAAAGCACCTGCATTAGATACGATTGCAGAAATTTACCAAGCTTTGGTTTTGGCAACACGAGATTATGTACAACGCTCAGGTTTCCCTGGTGTCATTCTTGGTCTCTCTGGTGGTATCGACTCAGCACTCACCCTTGCAATCGCTGTCGATGCTATTGGAGCAGATAAAGTTCAAGCGGTTATGATGCCTTACACATATACCTCTCAAATCAGTGTTGAAGACGCGACTGAGCAGGCAAAACGTATGGGAGTCACTTTTGGTATTGCGGAAATTCACCCAATCGTCAACAGCTTTATGCAGACATTACACCCATTCTTCGGCAATTCTCCTGCTGATGCAACTGAGGAAAATTTACAAGCTCGCGCACGCGGCACCTTATTAATGGGTCTGTCGAATAAATTTGGTAATCTTGTTTTATCTACAGGTAACAAATCTGAATTATCTGTTGGTTACTGCACACTGTACGGTGATATGGTCGGTGGTTTTGCTGTACTTAAAGATGTTTATAAAACGATTGTATTTGAGTTAGCGAAATACCGTAATAGTTTGGAAGATACGCCTGTAATCCCTGAACGTGTGATTACTCGCCCACCTTCTGCTGAATTACGACCTGATCAAAAAGATCAAGACTCATTACCACCTTACGATGTTCTTGATGCAATTTTATATGCATATATTGAAGAAGATCAGAGTCTTGAAGATATTATCTCCAAAGGTTTTGATCGAGATATCGTGACTAAAGTCATTGGGTTGGTTGATCGCAACGAATATAAGCGCCGTCAGGGTGCAATTGGTCCACGTATATCCTCTCGTGCATTTAGCCGCGAACGCCGCTATCCAATCGTAAATGGATGGAAAGCAGGTGTCTAACTCGACACAACTCAATCAATTTGCTCAAGCACTTATGCTTGAGCAAATTCGGTTTACCCAACAACATTTATTAAATGCTGAATCAAATGCGGTATTAGACACGTTTGTTTCACAAGCTTATGCTCAGTTTAATCGAATTAAATTAAAAGATATTGTAAATATTGAACAACTTCATGCTGTTGTTTCGAAATATACTTTTGAGTTAAATCTTGGACCTGATTTACTAGAGTTTATTGGCGCTGTTGCACAACGTATTTACCTTCATTTAAAGAATTCAAATGCTTTAATCGGAGATTTAATTTCAGACCATGATTTTGGGCTATGGCTAAATAAAATTCTTGAATTAGATCAAGTACGTTATGGTTTAAAACAACAAATTTTGAGTAATGAGAAGGCACATGCAGTGAGCCTTCAATTAGCAAATCAGATTTTAGAAAAATATACACCTTGGCTGGATAGGCTTCGAAAAAATAAAGTTCAAAATCATACGGTCAAATCAAAGATTTTTAATTATCTCCAAGATCAGCAACATACATTAGAGTTAAAACTAGAATCCCAACTTGCAAATGCAATATTGGTTCAATTAGGCGAAATTATCACGCTGCCTCAAAATGAACTTTATGAAATCATTCAACATATTTGGTCAGATCTCCAATTTCAAAAAATTTCAGCTCAGCTTGAGCAGATTGAAGCCATTGATGTCGAAGATTTTTTTATTCTGGTCTATGAAACCTGGAGAAATTTACGCCAATCCGCTGAGATTCAGTCCATCATTTTAGAAGTGGTTGATGAGTTCTATGAATATTTTGGTGATTACAGTTTACAAGCTTTACTTACGGCTGTTGGACTAACTCAAGAAGATTTAGTGATCGAAGCCCATCGTTTTGCACCTCAACTTATCACCATGTTAAATGATTTTGGCGTTCTAGAACAATTAATTCAAAGCTTGATTCAGCCTTTTTATCAAGCACAATCTACACTTGATATTATCTCAAAACATTTTGAGAAATAAAAAAAAGACCATGCGGTGAGCATAGTCTATAAAAATGGTGGCTATGACGGGACTTGAACCTGTGACCCCCGCATTATGAGTGCGGTGCTCTAACCAACTGAGCTACATAGCCGTAAACTGTGTGCGCATTATCTTAAGTTATCGTTGTATCGTCAAGCATACGAAAGCACTAATGATCACCCTTTATACAAATAAACCTTATTTGAACAAAATTAATCCATAATTATATGATTTTATTGTAATAGTAAGGTTTCAATAACATCAAAATCATGCTCAATCCTCAATATTTTATTCTCATATGCTGTTTAACCCTTGTGAGCGGATGCCAAACGATTCATCCCATATTTGTGAATTATCACGGTGTACGCATGGATGTCGCTCAATGGATCAATGCTCAAAACTTTATAACCATGCAACAAAAACGAACTCTAGTTCAATTAAGCCGTGCTCAACAAAAGCTCGTGCATATTGATGTCATTCCTGAAGATCATAAACTTGCCGTGAGTAAAGAGAATGCGGTTGCTCTTCATTGTGCACAGCTTTATTTGTCTGAGCAAAAAATTGAAAGCTTGCAAAATATTGTGTTTTCAAATGTAAATCAGAGAGCCGTTTTAGCACAATTTGAACAAGGGTTTCCAAAAATTAAGCTAGATTCTCAGCTTATTCAGTGCCAATGAAAACTCAAGATTTCACACATAAAAAAAGACCACACTAGTGAGTGTGGTCTATAAAAAATGGTGGCTATGACGGGACTTGAACCTGTGACCCCCGCATTATGAGTGCGGTGCTCTAACCAACTGAGCTACATAGCCGTAAACTGTGGGCGCATTATCTACTTGATTGATGTATCCGTCAAGTAATATCGGCACTGTTTGATCAAAATTTGTTGAAGTGAGCCGATAAGCCGGGTTCTGTCTAGAACGATCATTCCTCTAGGCATACAATCACTCATATGCTCAAGCGACCTACCCGAATCCAGTATGGGCCATACCTTAAGGATTCCTATTTGGTCTTGCTTCAGGTGGGGTTTACCATGCCATGAACTGTTACCAGTCATGCGGTGCGCTCTTACCGCACCCTTTCACCCTTACCATATTCTAGGCTAAACCGAAGTTCAGTTGCAAAATGGCGGTCTACTCTCTGCTGCACTTTCCGTAGGCTTACGCCTCCCAGGCGTTACCTGGCACCTTGCCCGATGAAGCCCGGACTTTCCTCCCCTGCTTTAGTCACGAAGACCTTCACAGCAGCGATCGTCTGGCTCACTTCAAGTGGCGCATCTTAACAAACTTTGAGATCAATTGCTCGTGCTTTTTTGAGCAATTAGTTTTTTATACTTTTCCAGCAATTCATCCTCAGATTCCACATGATTAGGATCTTTAGGAATACAGTCTACCGGGCAGAATAATGAACACTGGGGTTGGTCATAATGACCAATACATTCAGTACATAGATTCGGATCAATTTCATAGATCAGTTCACCCATATAAATCGCTTCATTTGGGCATACAGGCTCACAAACGTCACAATTGATGCACTCATCCGTAATAATTAAAGACACTCTACCAACCTTGCTGATGCTTACGTTCAAATGCCTCAACAACTGCTTTTGGCACAAATTTCGTCACATCACCTTTCAAACGTGCAATTTCACGAACTAATGTGGATGAAATAAACGAGTATTGCTCTGACGGCGTTAAAAATACAGCTTCAAAATTTGAATCTAATTGACGATTCATATTTGCAAGTTGAAACTCATATTCAAAGTCAGATACTGCTCTTAAACCTCTGAGTACAGCTGTTGCCTTTTGCTCTTGAAAAAAATTCACCAACAAACCATCAAAACCAACAAATTCTACGTTATCTAAATGGCTTAATGATGATTTTGCAAGCGCAACTCGCTCATCTAAACTAAACACTGGATTTTTGTGATGACCAATTGCAATCGCAACTACAACTTCATCAAACATTTTTGCAGCACGAGAGACAAGATCAATATGACCATTGGTAATAGGATCGAATGTTCCCGGATAGATGACACGAGTTTTAGACATCCATTTATACTCTAAGATTATTATGTAGGCGCATAGTTTAACAAAAACTCAATTCACACGCACACTTGTTGACAGTGAAATGACTTCACCTCAAGCCAAGTTTGAGGCAAAATAGGCCTAATCTTGGAATATTTGTATTATGTCGAAATCGATTGTAGTTAAAAAAAATAATAGTGGCACTATTGCGCTAAATAAACGTGCACGTCACGATTATTTTATTGAGGAAAAATTTGAAGCTGGTTTAGCGTTACAAGGTTGGGAAGTAAAATCTCTTCGCGCTGGACGCATGAGTATCACGGAAAGCTATATTATTTTCAAAAATAATGAAGCTTATTTATTTGGTGCTCAAATTCAACCTCTTCTTTCTGCTTCAACTCATATCGTTCCCGAAGCAACACGTACTCGTAAGCTACTTCTTTCACGTCGTGAACTCGAGAAACTCCAAGGGGCGATCAATCAAAAAGGTTACACATGTGTACCTTTGGCGTGCTATTGGAAAGGTCGTTTAGTCAAACTCGAAATTGCACTTGTTAAAGGTAAACAATTACACGATAAACGTGCCACTGAAAAAGACCGCGATTGGCAGCGTGATAAAGCAAGAATTTTTCATAAATAAAAAAACCGCTCATTTGAGCGTTTTTTTTATTAACAAAACCTTAAATTTCCATAACAGTTTGGAGCAAAGGTTTGATTTTTAAGTTGTAAATCTTTTAATGGAAAATTTACATTGGTATTCGGCAAATGAACATTCCCAACACCAAGTTTGTCACCGAACAGACAATCAAGTGCATTACAAGATGGAGGATTTCGACTGATATAATCACTGATTGGTCCAACCACTTGTTTTAACACATCATTCGTAATATCGATACGCTTCTCAGGTGTTACATCCCCAATATTAATCGAATCATTAAACGCCATCCACCAGCCCTGTTGTGCAGCAACGTCAGCATTTGGCCACCAGATTTCACTGTTTTGCACAGAGAGCGAGAATGGATTGTTTACAGGGATTTTATGAATTAAACCTAAGTTTTGATCTACCGTAATGTTGGCTTTTAAACCTGTAATGTTACCACTGACCTCTTTTTGCAAATTCAGTAATCCTACCCCTAGCACTTGGATATTAGCCGTGAGATTACCACCAAAATTCAATTGATTAATATTGGCAACACCTGTCAATTGTGCAGAACTCATTCGAGTACCAGAGACCGTAGTTCCATTAATCTGAATTGGTGCCGTCGTTTCTTGTAATGCTAAATTGTAATTATTCGATTTAAAATCGAGTGTCAAAGTAGGTGCGATAATACAAATTAAACAAATTCTTGCATTCACTTTTCCATCGATAGTTTGACCAGTATCAGCATAAGTCATACTTCGAGCATTAGTATAGCCCATACCCTGAGTGGGATTAATTTTTAAATAACCACTGAGTGAGTTAATACCATTCGGTTTGTCAGAGTTTTCATCACCAAGCGTCAGTAAACCTAATACTTTTTCAGCACTGAGACGCAAACCCACAACTTCTCGAGTTGATGCAGATGTTGGATTTTTTACCGCGAACTCTAAAAATGGATTGGTTAACTTAGCTGAAGAACCCGCACGACCTTCTCTAGTGTCTGACATACCACTCAAACTCAGATTTTCGATATCAATGTCACATCCACCTGCTCCATTAATACCACCACAGCCAAGTTGTAAATGCTTAATATTTGCATTGAGTTCTATATCTGCTTCCATTCCAAGCTTATAAAAGCCAACACCTTTACCTCGCATATTGTTTGCCCCATCATTGGGATCAATATAACTCATACTTAACAAAGCTTGGCCATTTGTCGCTGATAACTCTTCATCACTCATCATTTTTAAATCATTATGAATGTTATTTGCCGTTGCATACAAAGGAATCAACACTAAGCATGATGTTGATAAAATCAATTTGATAGAACCAATTAAACTCTTCAACATTAGAGTCTCCATATTATTTTTATTCAGGCTTAATCCATAAGCAACAGCATTACTATCTATAAATTAATGAAAAAAATAAAGAGGCTTAAAACTTGCTAAAAGAATTAAAATATAGAAATTAAAATAAAATTGAATATTTTCTAGAGACTTACATCACATTGTTAATTTTTAAAATGTGATATATATTTCAATTTATCCGATGAAGTGCAAACTTAAAACTCAAGTATATCTCTTATTTAACAGAATTTTAAACTTCCATAACAGTTTGGGGCAAAGGATTGATTTTTTAACTGTAAGTTTACCAAATCCATATTCACTCTTGAATTTGTTAATGGAACCTCACCTAATCTAAAATTACCTGCTAAACAACTTGTTGCTAAAAAACCACATTCGATTGGATTAGCCTGTAAATAATTACTAATTAGCGGTACAACTTGTTTAATCACTGCATCTGTCACAACCACTTTTTGACTCGGAGTAACATTACCTATATCAATTGGGTCCTCGATTGAAAGCCACCAACCTGTCTGAGCAGCAACACTCGCTCCAGTCCAATGTATATCTTGTTTTTGCATCGATAGAGAAAATGGATTGCTCAAAGGTAAGCGGTGAATATATCCAAGGTTCTCTGAAACTTTAACATCTACATTTAGGTTTGAAACATTACCCGTAATGTCACCAGATAGTGGTATAGGCAAAAGCCCCCAGAGTTTAGCACTTGCAGAAATTTTCCCTGACAATGCAATGTTATCTATTCGAGCAACACCTGTTAAATAAACATTTGACATTCTGTTACCACTAATAGTTTGGCCATTAATTTTTAAAGAGCCGCTTCCCTCAGCTAAATTTAAAGCATAATCATTAGACGTAAAGTCTGCACTTACGAAACCTGTTGTACTCTTAGCTTTTCCGTAAACTAATTCTCCAAGATTGTTAAAATTTACACCAGAACGAGCTGCTGTTGTCGCAGTTCCAACAGCGTCCTTAATCTTCAGATAGCCACTTAAACTATTGATACCATTTTGTTTTTCAGAGTTCTCACTACCAAGCGTTAATAATCCTAGTACTTTTTCTGCACTTAAACGAACACCAACCATTTCACGTGTGGAAGCTGAATCTGGGTTTTTTATAGCAAACTCTAAAAATGGATTGGTTAGTTGGGCACTTGATTGGACTCGTCCTTCACGAGTTTCTGCAACCCCTGACAAACTTAAGTTATCGATATCAATATCACAACCGTTTGCACCATTGACTCCACCGCATCCAAGTTGCAATCTTTTGATGTTAGCATTTAAATCTAATTGGGCTTCCATTCCCATTTTATAAAATCCAATATTTTGACCAGAATTCTTATTGACGGAATCTGCAGGTGAAATATAGCTTAAGCTCATGAGTGCTTTACCTTCAACATGTGAAAGTTCAGCGTCAGTCAGTTCTTGCATTGGAGCAGCATACGCTAATGTTATTGAAGTCAATCCATAGATGACAGGAATACAAAAATTTCTTGATTTCGCGAATCCTATTAAGATCATCATTGTCTCCACAATTTTTTATTTTTATGTCTTGTCTAACAAAAAGACAATGTAATATTCACTATTATATAAATTTTTACTATCAAATTGTGATTGATCTAACATTTTTTGTATTTGAATAATTCATATTTCAAAAAAAATGGTCTAGTAATGAATCACTTATATCAACTTAGTAACTTGTAAATTAATGTATTTTTATTTAAATCTTTCATTTAAATAAACAACAGATCGAAGTGATTAAATAAAATCTCAAACATAAGTAAAGATGATGAGCTTTAAGAAAGTCATCATTTAAATACCCAGACGATCTGATTGAAACTAAATAAATTCTTTTCACTCCATGAAGACAAATGTCGCCATGCGGCCGGTTTTAGAATTACGGCGATGAGAATAATATGTTTGATCCTCCGTGTAGCTACATCGCTCACCTCCAAGAACCTGTTCCACCCCTAAACTTTTCAATATATGGCGAGCAATCGCATACAGATCTGCGTAATACTTACCCTCTAGATCTCCCTTTTGAAATGCTGAACTTAATTCTGGAATCCTATCGCAGAATGTGTGCATTACTTCTTCACCCACTTCAAAGCATGGCTGACTAATTGCCGCACCTAACCACGCCCAAGAGGGTTGAGTGCTCATGGCATTGACTGTATTTTCAATAATGCCATTTGCCAATCCTCGCCAACCTGCATGCAAATTAGCGACTTCAGTACCATCTTTGTTACCGAGAACCACCGGTAAACAATCTGCCGTCATCATCATTAATGCATGTTGTTTTTGCTGTGTCACTAAACCATCGCCATTTAGGGCGTGTAAGCTCATGTCATCATTTACAACGTGACAGATTGTACTGTGCGTTTGGTTCATCCAAGTTAATCGATTCACCCCATAGACTGAAAAGTAATTTAACAAGCTCATTCTATGCCGATGAACACGTTCTGGTTGATCATTTACATGCAACGCCAAGTTAAAACCTTCTAAATCAGTCTGTGGTGTTTTCAGTGCGTGAGGGTGACTCAATTCTGTTTGTCCTACCACGACACCTTTGGGCAAACCTTGCACAATTTGCATGTAAACTTTCCTTTAATTTAGTAAGCCTTATTTTCCGTACGAAGAGTCTCAAGTAATGCTGTGAAATCTTCAGGCCATGGTGCTTCAAACATCATTTCTTCACCTGTCCGTGGATGTATTAACCCCAATTTTGATGCATGAAGCGCTTGACGTCTAAACTCTCGTAAATGAGTAGCAAGTTTTTCCGAAGCACCCGCAGGTACTTTGACACGACTGACATAAACTGGATCACCGACCAAAGGGAAACCAATATAAGTGAAATGCACACGAATCTGATGAGTACGTCCAGTTTCTAATTGTGCTTGAACACGTGTGAAATTTTGGAATCTTTCTTTCACATTATAGTGAGTCACGGCATCACGACCACCTGGTAAGATCGCCATTTTTACACGATCTACAGGATGACGTTTAATCGGCTCATCAATTTTACCGCCTGCAATAATATTGCCATAACAAATTAAATCATAAATTCGATAAACTGATTTTTTCGCTAACTGTTTACTTAAGGAAAATTGAGCTTCTAAATTTTTAGCTACAACCAAGAGACCACTGGTATCTTTATCGATACGGTGTACTAGACCAGCTCGAGATAATTCTGCTGATTTTGGAAAATGATATAAAAGAGCATTAACCAAAGTACCATTCGGGTTTCCTGCACCAGGATGTACAACCATCCCCACTGGCTTGTTAATGACTAAGATATCATCATCTTCATAAATAATATCTAAGGGAATATTTTCAGGTTGGCTGGTGACTTGGGCTTCAAGCTCTACATTAAGCGTGAGTAGCTCATTCCCTTCACTTTTATATTTTGGTTTCACAACTTGACCATTTACCAACAAATGACCATCCTTCAACCATTGTTTCAATTTTTCACGCGAAAATTCGTTCCAAGCGAGGGCTGCAACTTGATCTATTCGCTGACCAAGAGAACTCTCATCCACTTGAAATTGCAACGATAAACGTGTTGCAGTTGGGGCTGAAGTATGGTTATCTGCATCCTCAGAATCTTCAAGTAAATTGATGTCGATTTCTGGGAAATTAGAATTAGAAGTTTGTGCTGAAGTCATTTGCTCATTCGGACAAAAGTGGTTTAATAGTGCAATTGTAGCCTATTGCCCGTATAAACAGAGGAATTTTTATGTCGCTACCACGTTATAAAGTTACAATGCTTGCTTTATCGCTAGGCTTAGCAGCAACATTTGTGGGCTGTAGCAGTAATCCCAAGAAGGATGTTGTGGATACTGGACCTAAATCAACCGAACAATCTTATTTCGATAAAGCACAAAAAGCATTAGATCGTGGTCAATATAGCGATGCAGCACAATCATTAGAAGCAATTGAAACTTATTACCCTACAGGTCAATATACTCAACAAGCTCAACTCGATCTTTTATATGCTCGTTTTCAACAAAAAGACTATGAAGCTGTTATTGCGCTAGCAGACCGTTTTATTCGTTTAAATCCTCAACATCCTAATGTTGATTATGCTTACTATGTTCGTGGTGTGGCGAATATGGAGCAAAACTATGATGGTCTCATCCGCTATACATCACTCCAACAGGCTCATCGTGATGTCAGCTACTTAAAAGTTGCATATCAAAATTTTGTTGATTTCATTCGTCGTTTCCCAAGTAGTCAGTATGCTGTAGATGCTGCTCAGCGCATGAAATTTATTGGTCAAGAACTTGCTGAAAGTGAAATGAATGCGGCTCGCTTTAACTTAAAGCGTAAAGCTTGGCTTGCAGCAGTTGAGCGTGGACAATGGGTTGTGGAACATTTTCCTCAAACACCTCAAGTACCAGAAGCGCTTGCAACGCTTGCTTACGGATACGATAAACTCGGTGACAAGGCAACATCTCAACAATACGTTGAAGTGCTAAAGCTAAACTACCCTCATCTTGTGAAGTCTAATGGTGAGGTCGATTTACGCGCAGCACGTAAAGATGGAAGTTGGTTAAATCGTGCAACCTTGGGTATTTTAGGTCGTGAAGCACGCAGTCAAACAACGGCTGAAGTATCAGCAGAGCAATCTGACAACACCAATACACAACCCGGTTTATTGAATCGCTTAAGCTTTGGCTTGCTTGGTAATAAAGATCACAATGTGGAAAGTGCGCCAGCAAATGAAAGTATGTACGACCCACAGCGTCAATAATCCATTCTTACGAATCAAAAAAGGTGGGATTACCCACCTTTTTTATTGCATGGCTTTATTTATCGTCTTAAGTGTTTAGGATAGACTTAATTCAATCACTTTAGTCCTCATTCTTATGGCTTTTTAATTATGGCAATTCCACAACATACGATTGATCAAATTTTAGATCGAACTGACATCGTCGATCTTATTGGCCAACGTGTGAAATTAAAAAAGTCAGGTCGTACCTATTCAGGCTGTTGTCCTTTTCATCAAGAGAAAACACCTTCTTTTCACGTCTACCGTGATAAGCAATATTTCCACTGTTTCGGTTGCCAAGCCAATGGAAATGCTATTCGCTTTATGATGGATATTGATAATCGCAATTTCATCGAGGTGATTAAAGACCTGGCAAGCCAAACCGGTATCGAATTACCTAAAGACAATCAAGATAATAAAAAACTCTCATACAAGAGAGAACCTATTAAACCTAACCCAGAAAAGCAACCGCAGGCACCCATTGAAGCAGATGCAGGAGAAATCATTTCTCCGCCTGCTTCAGCTTTTGATGTAGATCCTTTTGAAGCATTTCAAAACTATGAATTCGATGAGTATCAATTTAATTCAGATGACTTGAATTCAGTTGAGGTCGCACCTGAAGGTAATTTATACGATCTTCTTGAAAATGTTGCTTTATTTTATGAAAAACAACTTCCAAATAGCCAAATTGCGCAACAGTATTTTCAGCGACGCGGACTAAGTGATACCACGATTAAGTATTGGCGATTAGGTTATGCGCCAGAAGATTGGCAACATCTTGAAAAAGCATTTCCGCAAGATATTGAAGGATTAAAACTACTCGGTTTGATCAGAACCAGTGATTCTGGTCGTGATTTTGATCTACTACGAGAACGTGTCATTTTTCCTATACGTGATGCAAAAGGTCGCGTTGTCGGATTTGGTGGACGAGCATTGAATGACGAGATCAAACCCAAATATATCAACTCGCCTGACTCTGAAGTTTTCCATAAAAACCAACTACTCTATGGCTTATATGAAGGTCGTAAGCTCAAAGCCAATCATTGGTTAATGGTTGAAGGTTACATGGATGTCATCGCATTACAGCAAGCTGGCATTCCTGGCGCAGTTGCCACCTTGGGGACGGCGAGCAATGCTGATCATTTGAATCTATTATTTAAACAAAACAATCAGTTAACTATTGCTTTTGATGGTGATTCGGCTGGTCAAAAAGCAGCTCGACGCACTTTAGAAATTGCACTTCCCCTCTTAAATGATGGTCGTGAACTGAAATTTTTTATTCTACCTGCGGAGCATGATCCTGACTCATTAGTTCGTAAGGACGGTGTTGAAACTTTCAATCGACTTTGGCAACAATCACCACTCTTATCAGAGTTTGCTTTTTCTCTTCTCAGTCAACAATATCAAATCAATACACCTGAAGGTAAAAGTCAGGTCATGGCTGAGTTAAATCAACTCACCAATCTGATGCCTAAGCAAGGTTCGTATCGCTATTTGATTCGTCAATATTTCAAAGAGAAATTAGGATTCAATAAAAAGTGGCAGCCTCAAGTGAGTCTTGACGCTTCATTATCATTTAATATTCGCACACGAGATGAAGATTTCGCAGTGGCAATGTTAATGTACCATCCTTTTCTTTATATTCATTTTGAAGTATTACGCGCAGTGATTCCTGAAGATGAATTGCTTGCAAAAGTATTAAAAATCTTTAATGTCATTTTTGATGATCTGCCAGATGACCAAGAGTTGGCGAGTTATTATATTTTGGGTGCATGTAGCCCATTTCATCATGAACTCTCTGAGATTTTAAAACGTACCAATATTCAAACACTCACTGAAGCCCCTGAAATGGCTGATAAACTTGCCTCAGAATACTCGCTTTCACTTCAAGAAAAATATCTGAGAATCAAATTTAAAGCAGCAAAATCATTAAACGAGTCTAAAAACTTAAGACAACAACTGAATGAGCTAACCAAAAAAATTGGACTACGCTTACTACATGAATAAATAAAAGCGGTCAGTGACCGCTTTTATTTTTTTAGTTTTCGCTGAGCACTAAAAATATCTTCTAAATGTTCTTTAATCGTTTCATAGACATCAGGATTTTCATCTTTAGCGACTTCTCTGAGTAAGATGGAAGTAGGATGTAATAGCTTTTGCGTCAAACGATGAGCCATTTCCTGCATGACAATGGCTGCATCATCGCCAGAGGCTAAACGATCTAATGCATGGTTTAATTCAAATGCTTTAACTTTATCTCCATGAGCACGATACTCACTAATTGTAGCTCCAGCTTGTGAAACTTTCTGCTGAGTCACCAATTGTGTTGCTAGTTGATTGACCATCACTTCAGCTTCAACAGCGGCTTGGCGTCGCTGCGCTAAGTTTTCATCAATAACACCTTGAAGATCGTCCACCCCATAAAGGTAAACACCATCCAAATTTTCAACCTTAGATTCAATATCGCGAGGAACAGCCAAATCCACCATCAACATTTGACGGTAACGACGTTTTTTGAGTGCTGACTTAACATCTTGATAGGAAATGACCTGATGTAAACTTCCTGTACAGCTTGAAATCACATCTGCGCGATGTAAATTTTGAGCTAAGTCAGCAAAAGGAATAATTTCAACCGCAACGCGATGTGATATTTCTTGCGCTAAAATTTCCGCCCGTTCCTGACCACGGTTACAAATTAAAATTTTAGCAACGCCCATTTCGGCTAAATGCTTTGCAACCAAGCTATTCATTTCACCTGCTGCAACCACCATAACGCTTAATTTTTCAGGCTTACTAAAAACTTGTAGTGCTAACTGTGCTACCGCATAACCCATGGATACAGCATGACTACCGACCGCTGTTTCTGAACGCACTTTCTTAGCAGCATAAAATGCATATTCAAAAATACGATTTAAATTTTGTGAAACAACTTCAGACTCTTTTGCTAAATTAAGTGCAGACTTAACTTGCCCCATAATCTGAGGCTCTCCAAGCATGAGTGAATCTAATCCTGATGCAACACGCATCAAATGTGTCACAGCATCTGTATTTTCATAACGGTAAATATGATTTTGTAATTGTTTTACATCAATGCCATTTTTTTGAGCGAGCCAATCTAATACCATCTCCGCATTATCGGCGATGGCGTAGACTTCAGTACGATTACAGGTTGACACCACAACCATATCGTTCAGCTGGTCATGGTGACTTTGTTCAGTCAACAATAGTTTTAACTTTTCAGGGTTAAAAGCAACTTGCTCTCGTAATTCAACTGAGGCTGTTTGATGGTTGACACCCAATGCAAAGAAAGACATATCAGATCATCAATTGGCTAAATTTATGCTATTGTGCAATAACGGTGTCATAAAAAGCAGTACTTGGATAAAAAAATTGCGTCAAACAATGAGCCGCACAACCGGCATAACAATTCGACAGTATTCTACCACACTCTTGTTAGTGAGTAGCATGACTTACAGTGCTCATATTAGAGCATCTGGAGAATTTTACCATGCCAATTTAAATCATAAAGTTTTACAACAGGCTATGGTTGCAGAATTTGCTTTAGCTGCACATGACACACCGACTGCTTTACACAACTATACCGTACTTGCAATCCAAACCAGTTCAACAGCTTTAAAACAACGTGCACTTAACGTCGCACTCGAACAAAACGACTTACAAGCCGCTTTAGATATTGCAACCCATTGGGTCGTGCAAGAACCCAAAGATGTACCTGCAAAATTCTATCTTGCGCATATCGCATTAAAGTCACACGAATATGAACTTGCTGCTGATGTGCTCGATGATATTTTAAATTTAGATCCTGAATCAGATTTAGAACAAATTCTTGAAGGAATTTCTCCGGAATCCCCTGAGGATCGAGCATATTTATTAAACACTTTGCGTAATAGTAAAACGCGTAACAATCCTTCAATTCTCGTTTTGATTGCGAGTTTACAAGCACAAAATAATGAAATCGAAAATGCCTTAATTACTTTAAATAAAGCATTAAAAAAACGCCCCAAATCAACAGGGTTTATCTTACTGAAAGCAAACTTACTCATGGCTTTAGGCGACGAAGAACAGACGCTAAAATGGTTTGAAAAAAGTGCTCGTAAAAATCGTAATAATTTAGAGCTCAGTCTGGCTGAAATCCGCTACTTAATTAAACTGAATAAAAATGAACAGGCGTTAAGCAAATTAAAACGCATCATAAAAAAATGGCCTGATTCGGAAGAAGCTCTTTTTATCGCTGGTCTAACCTCAATTGATCTCAAAGAATATGAGCTTGCTGAACAGTATTTGGTCGAACTACGTGCATCTGGACAGTATCAAAATGATGCTTATTTTTATTTGGCATTAAATGCTGAACGAAAACAACATTTTGAAACAGCTAAAGCTTATTATCGACTTGTAGATGGTAATTTATATATGGTTTCTAGACGAAATCTAATTTCAATCTATGACAAACAAAATCGCTTAAGTGATGTGCTGCGCTTTCTGACTCAGGAACGGGTGAATTACCCCCAACATGCGAGTTTCTTATATCAAGCACAAGCTGAAATACTCAAAAAAATGGGCAATAACAAAGCTGCCTTGGGCTTACTCAAAGAAGCGGCTAAAAACTTAACTGATGACCCTGAAATTTTATATTCTCAAGTCTTATTACTTGATCCATTTACGGATCGCGATCAATTAGATGAATTGCTTAAAAAATTACTCACGATCGAACCCAATAGTCCAACATATCTGAATGCGTATGCATATACTCTGGCGTTGCAAAATCGTCGTTTAGATGAGGCGAGACAATATGCCGAACAAGCTTTAGACAATGCCCCAGAACAAGCATCTATCTTAGATACCTTAGGCTATATCTGCTTTCTTCAAAACGATTTTGACACTTCCACCCGTGTACTTGCGAAAGCATATCAACTCAGCCAAAGTCCAAATATCGGCATTCGATATGCTAAATCGCTTTATATGCTGGGTTCACTGGAAGAATTTAGCCAAGTGTTACATCAACTCCATAAAAATCATCCAAATCATCCTCAATTGGATCAACTCGATAGTTTATTGTTGCCACAAAATATCAAAAAGAGTTAATACTGTATGATCTTAAATTTAAAATCATTATTGCTGATTGCCACAAGTAGTGCGCTTCTTGGGTTAACTGGCTGTCAAGCAATTCAAACTCAACCATCACCGCCAACAACGCAAAACCTTGAACAATCAAATCAATTTAATCTTCAGGGTAAAATTGGCGTTAAGACCCCCAAGCAATCAGGCAGTGCTTTTTTTACTTGGCAACAGCAAGATGAACAGTTTGATATCGAGTTAAGCGGAATTCTTGGAGTCGGTAAAACTCAAATCTCAGGTCAACCTGGTCAAGTGACACTGAACAGTGCCAAAACTGGTGAAATTACAGCCAACTCACCTGAAGAGTTATTGTTTCGTGCAACAGGTTGGGAAGCACCAATTACTTATTTAGTCGATTGGGTACAAGCTAAGCAAGCGACTGAAGAAGCTGAAATTCAAAAAGACGAATCGATGCGAATCAGTGAAATTAAAGAACAAGGTTGGCATATTCAATTATCTTACAACGGTCAATCTACACAACCAAACCGTTTGATTTTAAAGCAACAACTTGAAGATGGAACTGAAAATCGTATTACAATGGTAATTCAAAATCGTTAAGTTTGATTATTTATGATTCGTGTACCCTCCCCTGCAAAACTGAATTTGTTTTTACACATTACGGGGCGCCGTGAAAATGGTTACCATGAGTTGCAAACTATTTTTCAGTTGATAGATCTTTGTGATTGGATGGAATTTACTCCAATCTCTAACCAATCTATCTCCATTTCAGGCCTATCAGAAGTAAGTCTTGAACAAAATTTGATTTATCGTGCAATGATGATGCTGAAACCCTATGCCAAAAGTGAAAAATTAGGCATTCATGTCAACATCGAAAAAAATATACCGATGGGTGCAGGACTCGGTGGTGGCTCTTCAAATGCGGCTACCGCGTTATTAATCATGAATCAACTTTGGCAATGTGGCTTAAATCGTAATCAATTAGCAGAAATTGGTGTACAACTGGGTGCTGATGTTCCCATCTTCATCCATGGTCGTAATGCATGGGCAGAAGGTATTGGTGAACACTTAACATTCATAGACTTAGATCAGAAACAATACATTGTGTTAAAACCTGACTGTTTTATCAGCACTCAACTGCTTTTTTCACAAAAATCGTTGACAAGAGACACGAAGACCTCTAAATTTTGCGCCTATCAGATAAAGCCATCTGATTTCAGAAATAACTTTGAACCTCTGGCAAGAAGTCTATATGCTGAAGTCGATGAAGCAATGCAATATTTAGATCAGTTCGGTGTTGCAAAACTTACAGGTACAGGTGCTTGTGTTTTTACTGAAGTAACGACTGAAATGAACATTGATGACATTCTTGCTCATTCACCTTGTAAAGCTTACTTAGTGAATAGTTTAGAACAATCACCATTGAATCAAATCATCGTTTAAATGATAGGGGCGTCGCCAAGTGGTAAGGCAGCGGGTTTTGATCTCGCCATCCGTTGGTTCGAATCCAGCCGCCCCTGCCAATTTAGTTCAAAAAGACAGAACATTGGTATCATGAGTTGAGTCAAACAATCTTGACAAACCCATATAAAACCATTAAAGTTCTGCCGCATTAGGGGCGTCGCCAAGTGGTAAGGCAGCGGGTTTTGATCTCGCCATCCGTTGGTTCGAATCCAGCCGCCCCTGCCATCTCATTCTATACATTTCAACCGCCAAGGGTGCTTCATGCCCAATCTTGTCGTTTTTAGTGGAACTGCGCATCCACAATTCGCCCAAAAAGTCGTTAGCCACTTGCATATCCCTCTAGGTGCTGCATCTGTAGGTCAATTCTCTGATGGTGAAATCGCTGTCGAAATCACTGAGAATGTCCGTGGTAAAGACGTATTCATCGTTCAGCCTACTTGTGCTCCAACTAATGATAACCTTATGGAAATCTTAGTAATGGCAGATGCATTGCGTCGTGCAAGTGCTGGTCGTATCACTGCTGTGATTCCTTATTTCGGTTATGCTCGCCAAGACCGTCGTCCTCGTTCTTCACGTGTTCCAATTACTGCAAAAGTAGTAGCAGATATGCTAACAACTGTAGGTATTGACCGTGTTGTGATGATCGATCTTCATGCTGACCAAATTCAAGGTTTCTTCGACATCCCTGTAGACAACATTTACGGTACGCCAGCGCTTTTAGCTGACTTACGTCAACAGTCTCATGACAACCTTATGGTTGTTTCGCCAGACGTTGGTGGTGTTGTTCGTGCTCGTGCTGTTGCGAAACAAATGGGCGATATCGATTTAGCTATCATCGACAAACGTCGTCAAAAAGCAAATGAATCACAAGTGATGCATTTGATTGGTGATGTTAAAGATCGCGACTGTGTGATCGTTGATGACATGGTTGATACAGCTGGTACTTTATGTAAAGCCGCTGATGCATTGAAGACTTTTGGTGCGCGTCGTGTCGTAGCATATGCTACTCACCCTGTTTTATCTGGTAAAGCGATCGAGAATTTGAAAAACTCTGTTATCGACGAACTTGTTGTGACAGATACAATTCCGCTTTCAGAAGAAGCTTTAGCTCTTGGTAAGATTCGCCAAGTTTCAGTTGCGAGTATGGTTGCTGAAACAATTCGTCGTATTAACAACGAAGAATCTATTAGCGCAATGTTTGATTCTTATCTATAATAGAGCGCTAAAATTTTAAAGCCCTGCCTTTTGGTAGGGCTTTCTATCACTAGATCGGTCGCAGATCTAGTTCACTTAACTTAAATAGGATGTCTCTCATGGCAAACTTCGTATTAAATGCAGTAGCACGTGAAGAAGCAGTACAAGGGAAAGGTGCGAGCCGCCGCCTTCGTCTTCAATCTAAAGTTCCTGCTATCATCTATGGTGGTGATGCTGCACCTGTAGCAATTACACTTGAGCTTCGTCAGCTTGTTAAATACTTAGAAGACAACGCTTTCTTTGAAGAAGTAATTGAAATTGATGTTGATGGTAAAGTTGAAAGCGTTAAAATCCAAGCTTTACAACGTCACCCAGCTAAAAACACTCCAATGCACGCTGACTTCAAACGCGCATAAGTGTTGATGGTGTAAATTAGTGTCTCATATTTCACTGATTGTTGGTTTGGGCAACCCTGGTAAAGAGTATGCTCAAACCCGCCATAATGCAGGCTTCTGGTATGTAGAACGTCTTGCAGAACAATATGGCATAACACTTAAAAATGACCCTAAGTTTAATGGATTAAGTGGTCGCGGTAATGTAGAAGGACAAGATGTTCGACTTTTATTACCTTCAACCTTTATGAACCGTTCTGGTCAAAGTGTTGTACCCTTCGCAAAATTCTACCAAATCTCTCCAGAAGCAATGCTTATTGCTCACGATGAACTTGATATGGATCCAGGTATCATTCGCCTCAAAACGGGTGGTGGTCATGGTGGTCATAACGGTTTACGTGACATTGTTCCTCATACTGGCCCTAACTTCCATCGTTTACGTATTGGAATTGGACACCCTGGATCAAAAGACCGTGTATCAGGTCATGTTCTAGGTAAAGCACCCTCAAGTGAACAAACGCTCATTGACGATGCAATTCATCACGCACTAAGTCGTACAAAATTATTAGTGAATGGTGAAATTCAGCAGGCAATGAATCAAATAAATGCCTACAAGCCGTAGTTGATAAATTTAATTTTTGTTCAACAATTTTTCTTGCCACGATGAAAATTTGAGGGCAAAATGCGCTTTCAAATGCTTCACCCAAATTAAAAAACTGTTGTTTCTAGATAATAAAACAATCTTAGAACAACTCAGGAGACGCTTCCCATGCTATCTCGTTTATTAAAAGCTAAAATCCACCGTGCAGTTGTAACACAAGCTGAACTTCATTATGAAGGTTCATGTGCAATTGATGGTGTATTACTAGATTTAGCTGGTATTCGTGAATATGAAGAAATTCATATTTGGAATGTAACTAATGGCAAGCGTTTTACAACTTACGCAATCCGTGGTGAAGAAAACTCAGGTATTATTTCTGTAAATGGTGGTGCTGCTCACCAAGCAGATTTAGGTGACATTATTATTATCGCGACTTTCGGTGATTTTACTGTTGCAGAAGCTGATGCACATAAACCACGTTTGGTTTATGCAAATCCAGATAACACTGTGAATCACACAGCAAACTGTATTCCTGTCCAAGTTGCTTAATGATTGACTAAAAACTCGCTTACTTGAGCGAGTTTTTTTATAACAAATTATCATAGAATTACTCTTCATCCACCAACTGCAAGCTCTGGCTAATCCCATCTGCTCTTAACCAAGCTAATTCATAACTGGCATTCGCCAAAGCTAGAACCCGACGTTCAAACTCAGTCCAGATCGGTTTAACATGTGGAGCTGAAATACCTAAACCACTCTGCTCTGCTAAATGCTTGTTTTTTTCACAAATTTTAAGCGCATGATATAATTTTCGGCCTTTTGAAGCATTCTCCAATACTCGGATTCTTTTTGATTCAATGAATTTTTCCACCTCAGAAAGTTGAGCATGAGGAAGCATTGGAACCAAAATTTGATCCAGTTGTTGATCTAAACGTTTCCAAATACTCAGTCGTTGTTCCTCATTATAAGTATTCCACTGAATTACTTCGTGATTAAAACGTCGACAACCACGACATACCGCATCACCAAACACTGTTGAACAACGTCCCGCACATGGTGTTAATGAAGGGATTCGACGCGCTGTATTCAAAACATTTTCCTCATATAAAACCATAAATTTTCTATGGCTTTCTCGCATATTTTCAAAAATCGCGTTAGAATACGCGCCTGATTTTATCCCTATATTAATACATTTGGAGTACTCCATGAACGCTACTGTAGAACAGCTTGCACCTGTAGAACAGCAAGCGACCACTGGTTGGGTTGTTGCGGCACTTTATCAATTTAAAGAAGTTGAAGATTCTCTAGCACTTCAACAAAAATTACTTGAGTTGGTAAAAACCATCAACCTATGCGGTACTCTTATTGTTGCCCATGAAGGGATTAACGGAACAGTTGCAGGTGACCGCCATGCAATTGATGTCATTCATCAATTCCTTTTAAATGAAGGATTTAATGACATGGAATATAAAGAGTCACACAGTGACGAAAAACCATTCCGTAAAATGAAAATCAAACATAAAAAAGAAATCGTGACTTTAGGTGTTCCAGTGAAGCCACGCGACTTAGTTGGTCACTATCTAGACCCTAAAGAATGGAATGAACTCATTGCACGTGATGACGTGATCTTAGTCGATACAAGAAATGATTACGAATACAAAGCAGGCACATTCAAAGGGGCAATTGATCCAAAAACTGAAACGTTCCGCCAATTCCCTGAATATGTAAAAAACAATCTTGAACAGCATAAAGATAAAAAGATTGCCATGTTTTGTACAGGCGGGATTCGTTGTGAAAAATCAACTTCACTACTTCTTCAAGAAGGCTTTAAAGAGGTATATCACCTCAAAGGTGGTATTCTTAAATATTTAGAAGAAACCCCTCCTGAAGAAAGTTTATGGGAAGGTGAATGCTTTGTTTTTGATGGTCGTACTGCGGTTACACACGGAGTGGAAGAAGGTCAAAATGTGAAGTGCCATGCTTGTGGTTGGCCATTAACCCCTGAAGAAGTAGCATTACCAAGTTACGAACATGGCGTATCATGTGTTTATTGTATCGATAAAACAACAGAAAAGCAGAAAGAAGGTTTCCGTATGCGCCAGTCTCAGATTATTGCTGCAAAACGTAAACGCCTCTAAATAAAAAATATTTTATTTAACTTACAAAAGCGTTGTCTACATTACAGTGTAGATGACGCTTTTTACATTGAACAAACAAAATTTCAATTCTGATATATCACCATTACAAAGTTATTTTATAACAACACATAACACATGAAGTCATTCAGATAAATTTAATACGAAGGAAATAAATTTAGCTCAAGGATGAAAGTCATGAATCGATTGCCATTCAAATATCTTCCTATTCAACGGAATTTTGCTCACCATAATCATTTAGATCGTGTATCAGCTGTACCGACACATTTAAAATTTATATATCTCGATTCACATAATTCTGATGTTAGATTGCATATACGTAACCAATCCCATTATTTTATCGTAACGTTAGGTGCTTGTATCGGCGCAATTATTGCTTTAGCAATCGGTTTTCAGATGAGAAATTCAATGAGTCTTATCTTCATCATCAGCATAGCTCCCCTTCTCGTCAGCTATATCCTACGAGAAGTCTATGTTCATACACTTATACAAATTCAACATCCTAAATTAATGCATTAACTTAATTTCACTGTATTTTTTCTTAAAAACATCTAGCATAGGTTTAACTTTAAAATACAAATCACTTATGAAAGATTGGATCATTTCAGTGATGGAGCAAATGGGCTATTTCGGCATTGCTCTATTGATGTTTCTCGATAATGTTTTTCCACCTATACCCTCAGAGATTATTATGCCTTCAGCTGGCTATACCGCTTCTCAGGGTCAATTACTTTTGATCGGTGTCATTATTTCAGGAAGTATAGGTTCGCTCTTAGCTGCCGCTACGCTGTATTGGTTAGGACGTAAGATCTCTGATCAAAAGCTCTATGCGTTCGTTGAGAAATATGGCAAGTATTTATTTATTAAAGTAGCTGATGTTGATAAATCATTAGAATGGTTTGAAAGATATGGACATCGAATCGTTTTTTTTGGACGTATGGTTCCAGCAGTACGATCTCTGATTAGTATACCTGCAGGCATGAGCAAAATGCCTTTTGTAAAGTTTATGTTTTATAGTGGTTTAGGCACGGTTATATGGACCACCTTTTTAGCATATGTGGGTTATTATTTTGGAAATAATACTGAAATGATGCACAAAATATTTAGCCAAGTAAGCTATCTAATTATTGCTATTGTGATCAGCATAATCATTTGGATTGTGTACCGCAGACAAAAAAGAAAGAACTCAAAATAAAAAAAGCACCTTACGGTGCTTTTTAATTAGTTCGGCGTATGATACATCAAATACAATTCATTCAAGTTATCTGGAATTTCTTCTGCAAGCTCATCCATTAATTGACCGTTACGGCGGAAAGACTCCATTTGAGGATCTTCTTCGTCAACTCCACTAAACACCATAATTGGCAGAGTGAGATCAACCAATTGCTCTTCAAACTCAGGTGTGAACCATGCATCTTCATTTAAGAACATTGCATCGACAAAGCCTACACTCCAATCCCCAAGGCTTGACTCTACATCTGCTTCTTCAATTTCAAAAGGAAATTCAATACCTTCTTCATTGGCAAGTTTTTGACGTAAATCTTCTAACCAAAGTTTAATTTGAGCTACGATCTCTGCAGGCACTTTCTTTTGATTATTGTCAAATAACTCATCCAACCAACGATCAAATTGAGGACCTACAGCTGTCGCACACAAAAAACCATGAGTTGCAGCAAAATCTAGACCATGCTCATTTTGGTCGCCATCTAAGTAGTCACTTAACAAGTCTAAATCTAATGCACTCATTGTATTTCCAAAGGTTGTATCTTAATTCCGTAGAATAACATTTTAGATCAGGATACCCAATCTAATTTAGTCTTCATCATCGTCGAAATCATCATCGTCAAAATCATATTCAAGATCTTTCAATTCACGATCTAAACGACGCTGTGCAAGTAAGTCATCAATCAAGCGACGCTTTTCTAATGATTCTTTGGCGCTAATTTTGCTCGTAGTTTCATCAAAACTAACATCATCATCACCGTAGTTATCATCTAGTTCAAAATCTGTAGAAGACACTAAAACTACCTCATGTGTGAAAAAATGAATGGGGCTAGGCGCTATTTATCTTTGTTCAGAATACTTGTCAAGTTTTATTTTATTTTTCGCTGATATTTATACAAATTTTAGTTTTTTTTGGACAAAAAAATATGTCATTATTTAATCAAGGATCAAATCCTTATTGCTGGTTTAAAATAAAAAGCATGATGTGCTTGAAATGAACAATTTTGACCCAATATTGACTTAAACAACTTAATTCATTGGTTTTCAAAACCAATTATACTGAGTTAATACGATACTAAAGATAAGTTAATTGTGCTAGAATGCACGGTTTTTCCCCGCCACAGATTCAACGAGAAGAGAGCAAAGATGAGCGATATGCATTCCCCTACTTCACAAGTAGCGGCTCTGATTAGCCGAGGCAAAGAACAAGGTTACTTAACCTACGCTGAGGTTAACGATCATCTCCCAGACTCGATCACTGAAAGCGAACAGATTGAAGATATCATTCAGATGCTTCAAGACGTCGGTATTCCTGTACACGAACGTGCGCCAGAATCTGACGATGCAATGTTTGATGGTAGTAGCGCAGAAACGACTGACGAAGTTGCTGAAGAAGAAGCAGCTGCAGTTTTAGCATCTGTAGAAAATGAGCCTGGTCGTACAACTGACCCTGTTCGTATGTATATGCGAGAAATGGGAACAGTTGAACTGTTGACTCGTGAAGGCGAAATTCAGATTGCAAAACGTATCGAAGAAGGTATTCGTGACGTTTTAAACTCAATTGCTTATTGGCCAAATGCGGTTGAAGTTGTATTACAAGAATATAAAGATTACGAAACTGGCGAGCGTCGTTTAGCCGATATCCTTTCAGGCTATTTAGATCCAGAGTCTGATGAAGAAATTCCAGAAGTTTTAGAAGAAGTTGATGCTGATCTTGAAGAAGAAACAGAGACTAAACCAACTAAAGATGTAAAACTTGATGACGATGATGAAGAAGAGTCTGAAAGTGATGATGATTCTGAGGGTGATTCAGGTCCAGACCCTGAAATCGCAAAAGTGCGTTTTGCAGAGTTAGAAGCTGCGTGGAATGCGACTAAAGATGCGATCGCAAAACATGGTCGTAACAGTAAAGAAGGTAAAGCAGCTCTTGAGTCGCTCGCAACCGTCTTTATGATGTTTAAGTTCACACCACGTTTGTTTGACATCATTTCTGAAATGATTCGTGGCACGCATGAACAAATTCGTACAGCAGAACGTGAAGTAATGCGCTACGCAGTTCGTCGTGGTCGTATGGATCGTACTCAATTCCGTACAACGTTCCCTGGTCAAGAATCAAACCCAGCTTGGTTAGATGAGCAAATTGCTAAAGCCACTGCTGACCAAAAACCATACTTAGAGAAAGTACGCCCTGACGTTCTTGCTTTCCAACAAAAAATCGCTGATATCGAAAAAGATCTCGACCTTACTGTACGTGAAATTAAAGATATTTCTAAACGTATGGCGATTGGTGAAGCAAAAGCACGTCGTGCTAAAAAAGAAATGGTTGAGGCGAACTTACGTTTGGTCATCTCCATCGCGAAAAAATATACCAACCGTGGTTTACAGTTCCTCGATCTGATTCAGGAAGGTAACATTGGCTTGATGAAAGCCGTAGATAAGTTTGAATACCGTCGTGGTTATAAGTTCTCGACTTATGCAACTTGGTGGATTCGTCAGGCGATTACACGTTCAATTGCTGACCAAGCACGTACGATTCGTATCCCTGTACATATGATTGAAACCATTAACAAGATCAACCGCGTATCTCGTCAATTGCTTCAAGAAATGGGACGTGAACCTACCCCTGAAGAGTTAGGTGAACGCCTTGAAATGGATGAAGTCAAAGTTCGTAAAGTGCTTAAGATCGCTAAAGAACCAATTTCGATGGAGACACCGATCGGTGATGATGAAGACTCACATCTTGGTGACTTCATTGAAGATGGTAACATCACTTCACCAGTTGATGCTGCAACTTCAGAAGGCTTGAAAGAAGCAACACGTGAGGTACTTGAAAACCTCACTGAACGTGAAGCTAAAGTCTTGAAGATGCGTTTTGGTATTGATATGCCGACGGACCACACGTTGGAAGAAGTTGGTAAACAGTTTGATGTAACACGCGAACGTATTCGACAGATCGAAGCAAAAGCGTTACGTAAATTACGTCATCCATCGCGTTCTGAACATTTACGCTCGTTCCTTGAGAATGACTAATCTATCCATAGGATAATACAGGCTTGAATATGGGGGACACTCCCCCATAATATAAAGCATGTAGCAAATAATTCTAAATACCTGCGCCTAGCAGGTATTTTTACTAATGAGGTGTCCTATGACTGACATGATCGATCGCACTCCATCACGCGAACTACAAGAACATCTTTGGGTGTTTCCGATGGATTATCCAATTAAATTGATTGGTCTTGCAGGTGAGGATTTACGCAAAGCCGTGAATGACATTTTTGTTAAACATTTCCCTGATTTTGATGGGAATGCAATGACAGTGACACCATCGCGTACAGGCAAGTATCATTCAATTACTGCGCAACTTCGTTTTGAAGAGCTTGAGCAAGTACATCAAGTATATGCAGACTTGGCTGCTTGCCCTTTAATTAAAACTGCACTTTAATAAAAAACACGCTTCATGCGTGTTTTTTTATGTTTGTTAATTATTCATCAAGTATGTGCCTAGGTCACACTTAATTCAACAATATTGTCTATAATAAAACTCATTTTTGAATGTGAGCCTTAACCTCCGTGGATGTCAAAACCAAACCTCAATTGATTATTCGTCACTATACCCAAACCACTTCTTATGAAGATCGCTTCCAAGAAATGAAGCTGATGACAGAACAGCGTGACGAACAAACAGCAGATGAATTTTGGATTTTGCAGCACAATTCTGTGCTTACCCAAGGACAAGCTGGCAAACCAGAACATATATTAGTGCCTAGCCATATCCCAGTTGTTCAAACTGATCGTGGTGGACAAGTCACTTGGCATGGTCCAGGACAATTAGTTGCATATTTTATGTTTGATTTAAATCGATTAGGCTGGAATGTCCGTACTTTAGTCAGCTATGCAGAAAATGTCATGATCGATTTATTAAAAAAATACGGTATCGAAGCTTATGCTAAACCAGATGCACCTGGTGTTTATGTTGATGGTAGAAAAATTGGATCTCTGGGCTTTAAAATCCGAAAAGGTCGCAGTTATCATGGACTCTCACTTAATATAGATTGTGACCTGGAAGGCTTCCAAACTATTAATCCATGTGGTTATGCAGGTCTTGAAATGGTCAGAATCTCTGATTTGATAAATCCCTACCCAAGTTTTGATATGTTAGTTCAAGACCTCATTGCCTATCTAAAAAAAAGTGACCTGTTCAGTCAAATTATCGTGAATGATCATTAAAACTCCTTTACTTTGTCATTAGATAATTTTAGAGTATTTACTCTAAATTATAAAACTATGTGATAAGGGACAAGTGAGTGATTTCTATTAACTCTGTAAAGCCCGCGCTAGAACAAGCTTATGTCAAACTCATGCTTGACGTGATTGGCAGAGGCTTAGCGATGGCAAGTCAAGTCGATGAAGAAATAAAACAGGAAATTGCTAAATTTCCTGTCGGCTTCACGATTTCAATGGACGTTTTCAACAGTGATGCAGCATTTATTGCACAAGTGAATCCACAACATCAACTTGTCTTAATCGACCATGCATCAAAAAAACCAGATTTAACGATTACCTTTAAACATATGCATCATGCTTTTTTGGTATTTTCTTTCCAAGAAAGTACTGCACAAGCATTTGCAAATGACCGTATGATTGCTGATGGCGATTTAGGTCATGCAATACGTTTAGTGCGTTGTCTGAATAAAATGGAAGCCCTTATTCTTCCAAAATTAGTCGCTGAACTTGCAGTCAAAGAATATCCAGTCAATCTGTCATTAAAAGAAAAATTGACAGGTGCAGCAAATATTTATCTCAAAGTTGCTCAGTCATATATTAAAGGGAGTGCTTAAGCATGGCTAAACCATATTACGAATTTTTCTGTCCAGTTAAAGTGATTGCCGGTAATGCTGCGCTTGAACACATTCCATTTGAGCTAGATTCAATGGGTTCAAAAAAACCACTTATTATCACAGACAAAGGCGTACGTGCCAATGGTCTACTTGAACCAGTAGAAGCTGCTTTTGCAGCAACAGAAGTAAAAATTGGCTCAATTTTTGATGAAGTTCCGCCGGACTCAAGTTTAGAAACAGTAAAAGCAGTGACTGAGATGTATCGTAACAATCAATGCGATGCAATTATTGCAATTGGTGGTGGTTCAGTCATCGATACAGCAAAAGCTGCAAATATTCTCGTCTCGGAAGGAGGCGATGACCTTCTGAAATATTCAGGTGCTCACAACCTGCCTCGCCCATTAAAGCCTTTTTTTGTTATCCCAACAACATCAGGTACAGGCTCTGAAGTCACGATGGTTGCTGTGGTTTCAGATACAGCGAATAATCAAAAAATGGCATTTGCTTCAAAATATTTAATGCCTAGTGCTGCAATTTTAGATCCACGTATGACTTTAACACTACCTCCACACCTGACAGCAATGACAGGAATGGATGCAATGACACATGCAGTTGAGGCCTATACGTGTTTGGCAGCGAATCCTATCAGTGATGCTTACGCTACTGCTGCAATTAAAAAAATTAGTGAAAACTTGTTTAAAGTTTTGGAAAATCCAAAAGATGCTGATGCCCGTTTAGAACTTGCTCAAGCATCGACCATGGCTGGTATTGCATTCTCAAACGCAATGGTCGGTATTGTTCACTCCCTTGGACATGCTTTAGGTGCCGTTGCTCACTTACCACATGGTTTGTGCATGAACTTATTCCTCCCTTATGTGCTTGATTACAACAAGGATGTGAATGGCGATAAGATTGCTGATCTGTTATTACCGCTTGCAGGTACTGATATCTATGCACAGACACCAGCAAATCAACGTGCAGATAAAGCTATTGCGATTATCAACACAATGCGTGATCGCATTTATGATTTAACTAAACTGCCACGTACATTACGTGAGACAGGCAAAGTTACGCAATCTCAATTAGATGAAGTTGCCGAAAAAGCGTTAAATGACGGATCAATCATTTTCAACCCTAAAGAAGCAACATTAAAAGATTTGAAATCTATCTTAGAAAAAGCTTGGTAAATTTCTCAAAATAAGTAAAGATACGCTTAAAACTAGCCTGATGTTTTTTTAGACATCAGGCTTTTCATTTGTTAGTTGTTTTAACTCATGAGTTCAATACCTTTGGCATAAATCCTGCTAAAAAAACTCGCACAAACTACTGACAAACTGCATCAATTTGGTTTAGATTGGCGCACTTTTGAAAAAACATTAGGGGGGATCGTTCGTCTCAAACGATCCTTAATTGATTTGACTGATCCTTGATCAACGATTAAGAGGATAAAGCCGTTGACTAATATAACTGGGACTCAATCGGCAGCTAAACTGCAAAAAACGCTAGGACTCTGGCACATCATTATTATCGGTTTAGCTTATATTCAGCCAATGACGTTGTTTGATACTTTCGGTTTGGTATCAGAAGAAAGTAATTTCCACGTTCCTACATCATATATTTTTGCACTTGTTGCAATCCTACTGACTTCATTGAGTTATGGTCATATGATCCGTAGATATCCATCTTCAGGTTCAGCGTATACCTATGCTCAAAAATCTATCCACCCTAACGTTGGTTTTATGGTTGGCTGGTCATCATGGTTAGATTACCTGCTCTCACCCATGGTCAACATCATCCTTGCGGTGATTTATCTTGAGGCTTTATTCCCTGATGTCAATCATTGGGTCTGGGTCATTGTGCTTACAGCATTTATGACAGGTATTAACCTTCGTGGTGCGCGATTTGTTGCAAATTTCAACAGCTTAATTGTATTCGTACAATTAATTGTGATCGCTGTATTTACATGGATGGTCTATACCAAGCTCCAAATGGGATATAACGCGGATGGTCCAATCTCTGCTGAACAACGCTACCAACTTTGGAGTTTAGAACCATTTTGGAATGAGTTAACTTCAGTGGGTGCCTTAATCACAGGTGCGACATTACTCTGCTTCTCATTCACAGGATTTGACTCACTCAGTTCTCTCGCCGAAGAAACTAAAGATACTGAGAAAACGCTACCAAAAGCGATTTTCTTAACTGCTTTAATTGCAGGGATTATCTTTATCGTCAGCACTTACTTCATGCAGATCTATTTCCCTAATAATCCGGGATCATACTTCCAGAATATTGCAGAAACTCAACCTGAAATTTTGTTGTTGGTTGGTGGATCTTTGTTCCAGTCTTATGTACTTGCATTTGCCATCATTACTGTTATGGCATCTGGTATTTCTGCGCATGCAGGTGTATCACGCCTCATGTATGTTATGGGACGCGATGGTGTCATCAATAAGAAAATTTTTGGTCACATCAGCCCTAAAAACTTCACTCCATCATATAACATCATGATTGTAGGTGCAGTCGCATTAACCGCTGGTTTTATGGATTTAGACTTTGTCATTTCATTAATTAGCTTCGGTGCGTTAACAGCATTTAGCTTTGTGAACTTATCTGTTATCTCACGGTATGCGTTACGTGATGGTCGTACTAAAACAGCGAAAGAAATTATTAATTTCGTTATCGTACCATTACTCGGTTTTATTGCAGTATTTGCATTGTGGTTAGAGGTCGATCAAGCATCGCTTAAATATGGTTTGATTTGGGCGATTGGTGGTATTTTGTATTTAGGTTATAAAACCAAAGGCTTTAAATACCCTGCTCCTCAACATGATGAGTTTAATGATCGTTAAAAATTGATTTTTTAGAAAAGGCGCTTAGGCGCCTTTTTTTATTATGCAAATTCACCAAAATGATCAAACATCAATCAAAATTTCTAATTTAAAAAATAAACTCTACATCCTAATAGGCAGCTTTATTTCAAAATAATGAGAGAAATAACACATTTAAACGCAAATACATGAAATTAAATAAAAAATGATTGGCAAAAAATTACATATTTGTCAGGATACTCATTGACCAAAAATTACACGATGTGTATAAAGAGCAAAATATTTGAGTAAATGCTCTAATAATATTCATTACACAGGGAATGTAATAATGCGTTTGAATACACTTACTGGGGCGATTTTGGTCGCAATGTTTCCAACCGCGGGCGCTTATGCTGCAGCTATGGATCGTTCAGGCCAATCGATGAATGGCTTTTTACAGCCAGGAAACTATGTAGATTTTAGTTACTCAATTTTGGATGCTGATCTTTCTGGAAATATGAGGACAGGTACATCAGGTCCAGGAGGGCCTGCTGGTGATTATACAGATATTCATGATGGCGAAGCTGGTTGGAATATGCCAACTGCTGATCAAGGAAATATTGGCACAGAATTAAGTGGTTCAAAATTAAGTGATATTGCAGATACCTTTGGGTTTGCCAATATTAATTTTAAATATCAGGTAACAGATAAAGTCTCAATGGGTATTATTTTCGATCAACCCTTTGGAGCCAAAGCGTCATATAAAACTATAGATAAAAGACATGATCCAGTTCAACCAAATGTTATACAAATTCCAACAGGTGGACAATATAAAGAAGCCACAGAATATGGTTCCTTTCACAGTGAGAAATATGGTGGTACTCAAGCTGAAGTCAATACTAATAGCTTGTCTTTAGTTTTCGGCTTTCAACCGAATGAAAATATAAATCTCTATGCAGGCCCTGTCTATCAGACAGTGGAAGCTGATGTATTATTACGTGGTACAGCATATAGTCTTTTAGGAGGCTATTTATGTAATAACCAACCCGTAACCGATCCTTTACCAATATCGCAACCTAAAGCTTGTACCACATTCAATGAGAAAGGAAATTCTTCTCAACAATATGCTGGATATCAAGCGTCTATTTCTGAAGAGGGGGCATTTGGTTGGCTTGCTGGTGCAGCTTACCAAATTCCAGAAATTGCTCTAAGAGCCTCTCTAACCTACAGATCCAAAATTAATTATAAAGTTCAAGCTGAAGAGTCAATGCCTCAAGTTAGACAAGATTCCTTTGGCTCTGTAGGAGGGGCAATTTCTGATAAGGATAAAATTCCACTTCTTAGTATAGACTCAAATTTTTATACTGAAGGCAAAACTTCTGCCTCAACCCCACAATCAGTTAATCTTGATTTCCAAACAGGTATCATGGCCGATACTTTGGCGTATATTAATTTGCGTTGGGTGGATTGGTCTGAGTTTAAGATCCGCCCTCACAAATTTGGTCAACTCGTATCTGAAATTACAAAGAGTCAAGGGAAAGGAACACGTGGATTCGATCTTGTCGCATATGAAAAAGATCAAATTTCCGCGACCTTTGGTATTGCTCGTAAATTAAATGACAAACTCGCATTAACCATTATCGGTGGTTGGGATTCTGGTGCAGGTGAATATGTTTCTACCCTAGGTCCATCTGAAGGTTTTTGGAGTGCAGGTTTAGGTGGTCAATATAGCTTTAACAAAAATACCTTCGTTCAAGCGGGTGCACGATATTTTTGGTTAGGCGATGCAAAATCACAATCAGCGAGTTGGTTTGGAACAACACGTTATGATGCTGACTTTAAAGACAATACAGCTATTGGATATAGCTTTAAAATTGGTTACCGTTTCTAGAGTTTAAAAAGCACGGATTTTTCATCCGTGCTTTTTTTAAATTAATCGACAACTAAAACCTAATTTAGTATCAATTTGATTATCTTTGAATCCTAAATACTCAATAAACCTATTTCGATCATCCACAATTTTCTGTTCATCTATTGACATACGATGGCGATTTTTTTGCGCTAAAGAATATGTTTCATCTACAGAAGCTTGATATATATGACATAATTCAAGCTGTTTCTTACTTTTTAACACCAAATTTTTTCCTGTCCGCTCGAAATCATTTCGTTTTAACGCCGCACTCCAATTTTCCAAATTTTTGAACATTTTTGCTTTCATCTGAGCTAATGCTTGATCGATTTCCTGTTGAGTCAATGGATTAATATTATTTAAATCCGCTTGTTCTTTATTTTCATTTTGTGCCATCACTTTAGAGGTCGTCATTCCTGCACAGATGATTACTATAATTCCATAGCTGTATTTTTTAATGTTTTTAATCATACATCCCCGTATCTAATTTATTTCGATAAATTTATGTTCGTATTAGACAACTGATATTTTAAAAAAGCCATTTTAATAATGTAATAGATTGAAATATTAAGGGATTAAGGCATTTTTTTTGCATTATCAATTCACTGATTTAATTATATATTTTTGGTATTGAATTTATGAAAAAAATGTTTCCATTAGGCTGTGCTGGACTAGGCATACAAGCCTCATCATTTGAACATCCAGTATCTCTTGAAGAACCATCAATAATGGAAAAATTCGATCTACTTGCAGAATCGAGCGTGTGGGATTTTATCGATCACATTCCGACTCATCGTGAAATGATTGATGATTACATTAAAGGGAGTCAAAAATACAATATTCCAGTTTATTCAGGTTACGGATGCTATATTTGGGGAGAACATGAAAAAATATTCAAAGAAAATATCGAGCTTACATGTGCCGTAGGCGCCAAATACCACAACATTATGCTTGCAGCAAAAGACAGTAAATTCAACTATCTTAATGATCAACAAGTTGCTGATGCCTATTTATATTTTTATGAGTATGCTCAAAGTAAGGGTATAACCATTACCTTTGAAAATCACGTAGATAATTGGTCTGAAGATTATCGCCGGGTAGAAAAAGTTGCAGCTTTAGTCAATCATCAAGGTATTCCATTTAAAATGGCGATGGACTATAGCCACTGTATTTTCAAAATCGAAAATCCAATCGAATCTTATATCTCATTTCAACATGACCAAGAAGCGATTAGAAAACTTGATCCTTTCAACTGCGATAGTTTTGCAGATGATTGGTTAAATCAAAATTTGGTGCATTGGGGGCAAATACGTCCTGCGGTTCCAAACGGACCATTAAATACATGGTCCCAAGAATACAGCCCATGGGAAGGTCACGGTCTTAATCGCCCTGGAAGAGGCATTCAATACCCATTTAGGCAGCCACCAAAAAATGCGTGTCCTCATGATGAGTGGCATGCATATAAATTAAGCTGTACCAAAGAGGTCATTCGCAAGATGATTGACCATTATTTAGATCATGAGGATACAAATATTGAAATCATGACCGTGGATAATATTAATTTATGGTCCTATGGTTTGGGTTGGAAATATAATATGTTTGCAGATAGCTGCGACATAGCGCGCTATATTAGACAAATATATGCGGAAAGAGCATCAATTCATTATGCTAAAAAAGGGCTAAGTTCTGAGGACTTTATCAATCAATATCGCTCATAAATCATTAGAATAATTTAAAAAAAAGCATTATATAGATAATGCTTTTTTTGTATCGCGAGATTTAAGCTACTGCATTCTCTTCCGCTTTTTTATATGAACGATTATACATTTCTTCTAAATGCTCCCCTACTGTACATGGTGCATATAAAGGTAATTCACCTTCTTTCAATGTTCCTGGAACTGGCTCAATCACAGCGTGATAGTCTGGTTCATAAAAAAATGGAATTGAGTAACGATAAGCACCATTTGAAAAACTATTTTTTACTCGATGTGGATTGGAGTGATATAGACCATTGGTCCATTTTGGAATCATATCACCTAGATTAACTACAAATGTTCCTTTAATTGGTGGTGCTGCAACCCACTCTCCGTCAGGCATGCACACTTCTAATCCGCCTATTTGATCTTGTGCCAAAATGGTGACTGACCCCCAATCTGTATGCGCGCCAACGCCATATGTTTCATCATCATCTCTAGGTGTAGGTGGATAACGCAACATACGTAATGTTCCCATAGGATCTTTACTAGAAGCATCAAAATAGTTCGATGGCAGATTTAACGTTAATGCCAAAAGTTGCATCAGAAAATTTGCCAGTTTATACATTTCATCGATGTACTCCTGACAAATCAATTCACATTGAGGTAATTCTTCAGGCCACTGATTTGGACCATAGTTTTGATATTTAGCGATTGCAAAAGGATGATCTTGAGGATAATTACGACCACAATAAAACCCTTCTTTATAATCTGGCTTGCCGTAAGGGTCTAATTGCTGACCATTTAGTTTATCAAATCCACGGAATCCAAAAAAATTACGTACATCATATTTTTGCTTAACGTCTTCTGGAAGCGCCAATAATTCTTTTGCTAATGCAAACTGTCGCGTCATCATTTCTAAAGGAACTGTATGATTCTTCACATAGAAAAAACCTGAATGCATCGCAGCTTTTCTCAGTTCAGCAACTGCACGTTTAGTCGCCTCACTTTCTGGTTTGTTTATATCTACGCCTGCTAAATCAATTACTGGTATTCCCATTTTTATCCCCTTGTATCAGGTATACATCTTTTACGTTTTCATTATCTTGCTGAAACTTTCGACAATTTAGGATTGACTAAAATTTGTCTTAAAAGCTAAGTCTCAAACTTAAGTTTTTTCTGGTACAACGTCTGCTACTATTTGATTCTGCTTTTGCTTAGCTCGATTAAAAATCAGATTTAGAATAATTCCCGCAAATGTCGCCGTTGTAATGCCGCCGAGATCAAGTCCACCAACCATAATCGAATAGTTCCCTGCGCCCATAATCACAGTCACTGATGCCACAATAATGTTGCCGTTTTGAGTAAAATCGACTTTATTTTCGATCCAGATTTTCGCACCAGCGATTACAATTAAGCCGAAAACAATCATTGAAGTCCCTGTCAAAATTGCGACAGGTAATGTGCTAATGAGTGCTCCAAATTTTGGTGATAATCCCAGAATAATGGCGACAATACCCGCAATTACAAAAACCACTGTAGAGTAAATACGCGTTGCCGCCATGACCCTAATATTCTCTGCATATGTAGTTAATCCTGTTCCTCCTACTGCACCAGACATAGAGGTACATACCCCATCTGCCAAAAATGCTCTACCCATATAGGGTGTAATATTTTTGCCTGTCATTTCACTTACAACTTTGAAATGCGCAAGATTTTCAGCAATAAGAATAAATGCTATAGGTAGAATCAGCAGAATTGCATTCATTTGAAATTCAGGTTGATATAAAGTTGGTAAACCAAACCATGCCGCATTTGAAACCGAGCTAAAATCGATTGGTTTGCCCATTCCCATCATGTTAGCTAAAACAAAATATACAAGATACGAAACTATCAAACCCACCAATAGCAATAATCGTCTCAACATTCCTCTTGTAAATACTGCGACACCACCAATACACATTGCGGTCAATAAAGCCATCCATGTATCAAACTCATTACCTGATACGGCTTTAATCGCCCCAGGTGCTAAATTTAATCCAACAATCATAATGATTGCACCAGCAACAACTGGTGGTAAAAGATTCTCCATCCATTGAGAACCCGTTTTCATTACAAGTAAACCCATCAAGGCATAGAAAATACCACATACCACTATTGCACCTAAGGCAATCCCAATATTTGGATTTAACCCTGAACCGGTATAGCCTGTTACAGCAATCACAGCACCAATAAAAGCAAAACTACCCCCAAGATAGCTTGGCACTCTCCCACCTGTGATAAGGAAAAATAATATCGTGCCTATACCAGATAACAGGATCGTTAGACTAGGATCAAACCCCATGAGCAGCGGTGCCAACACTGTTGCACCAAACATGGCAAATGTATGTTGAAGTCCAAGTACAATACTTTGTCCTGTAGGCAAGTACTCGTTCATGGCAACGGGAGTTTTTTCAATATCTCCTTGAAAAGGAGTAAATTTGGAAAACCAATTCTCTTTCATCACATACCACCCCATTGGTAATGTGAGCCAATGTCGAACATCTTTAGACATTGGCTGTACAATGATAAATTCATTTCGTTTAAGTACAAATCACAGTTCGTCTATCAAATTTATCGGAACCATATATTCACTTTAACTAAGCAACAAATATACCAATTGGTCGAATTTCTAATATTTCGTTTGGTTGGCAGCTAGTTTAAGATCAACAAAAATAAAACCTAATACTCTGTTTTATATAAATATTAATTTCATTAACAAATGAAAAAATTTGACCGTTTTGTATATTTTTTAGACTTTTACTCAAAAAAATTGGATTCCCGAAATATAAAATAAAATCGTATTTAAAATCATTATTTTAATTTTATTCTTAATGAATATTTCATCATATTAGCCAAGTTTTACTAAACTTTTATGCATTAAAAAAGGTCACCTTTCGATGACCTTACTGACTTAAGTTAAATCTTTAAATCCTTGTTGTCGCCATGCTTCATAAACAATCACTGCCGTAGCATTAGATAAATTTAAGCTTCTAGAATTTGGCGCCATGGGCAAACGAATCCAATGTTGCTTTGGGAACATCATACGAACATGTTCAGGTAGTCCGCGCGTTTCAGGCCCCATGAGTAAAGCAACTGGCCTATTCAGATTCGAGGTATGTGGTGTTTCGGTACCTTTGGTCGTTAAAGGATAAATCGAATCTTGATCCACACCTTGACTCGCTAGATTTTCCAGACATGCTTCAATATTATCCCATATCTGCATGCGAGCCCATTCATGGTAATCTAATCCAGCACGCTTTAACTTCTTATCATCCAGCTCAAAACCTAGCGGTTTGACCAAATGTAATTGTGCTCCTGTATTTGCACATAAACGGATAATGTTTCCTGTATTTGCAGGAATTTCTGGTTCGTATAAAACAACATGAATCACAATAATTTCTCAACTTTATAGCAGACTTTTACAGTTCGTCTTGCCATTTCAACTGTTCTCTTAATTTCACCACCTCACCAATAATGGTCAAAGTTGGCGCCTGAATTTGATTTTCTAACACTTTCGAAGCGATATCTGCCAAAGTCCCCACAACAACTTTTTGTTCTGGTGTCGTACCTTTAGAAATTAAAGCAACAGGCATGTCTGCTCGTTGACCATGTTGAATAAGCTTTTCACAGATTTTTTCTAATCCAACAAGCCCCATGTACAGTACCAATGTTTGGTGTTCATACACGAGTTCATTCCATGGAAGTTCAGGAGAACCTTCCTTCAAATGTCCAGTCAAGAAGCGAACACTTTGTGCGTAATCACGATGAGTTAAAGGGATACCCGCATATGCTGAACACCCTGATGCTGCGGTAATTCCGGGAACGACCTGAAATGAAATTCCTGCCTCATAGAGTTCTTGAATTTCCTCACCACCTCGCCCAAAAATAAAAGGATCTCCTCCTTTTAAACGGCAGACACGTTTGCCTTCATTCGCATATTTCACGAGTAAAGCATTAATACCTTCTTGTGGAACAGCATGATTTGACCTTGCTTTACCCACATAGATTTTTTCAGCATCCCGGCGGCATAACTCCATAATAGCACCAGAAACTAAACGGTCATAAATCACAACATCTGCTTGTTGCATCAACCTTAAAGCTTTGAGTGTGAGAAGCTCGGGATCACCTGGACCTGCCCCAACTAAATAAACTTCACCTTTGGGTTTGTTCCATTCTATTAAAGACTGATGAATAATTTTTTCTGCTTCAGCCAGATTATTATTAAATACACGCTCTTTGAAAGGTCCAGCATACAGCTCTTCCCAAAAGATACGGCGTTCATCAGGATTTTCAATTTTTTGTTTTACACGTTTTCGCCATTCACCAGAGATTTTAGCTAATGTTCCGATTCCATGCGGGATTACAGTCTCAAGTTGAGTTCTAATCTGTCTGGACAATACTGGGGATGTCCCATTACTCGCAATTGAAATAACAAGTGGAGAGCGATCAACAATTGCAGGGACCATAAATCGGCAATGTGGTGGATCATCAACACTATTCACCAATACATTTAAGTTTTCACATTCTTCAAAAACTTGTTGATTCACTAAAGGCTGATCTGTGGCAGCAATCACTAAACGGTAATCGTTTAATTTTAAATCGTGATCATCAAAATGAGCTTGAATATATTGACCAGAGCTTTTCTCGACAATTTCTAAAAGTTGCGCCTCAATCTCAGGTGAAATAACCGAAATTTTTGCTCCTGATTTTTGCAGTAACAGTGCTTTGCGATAAGCAATATGCCCTCCACCGACAATCAAACAAGGTTGCTGCTGCAATTTTAATGAAATTGGAAAAATATCCACTGAATCGATCCTCATATGCCCACTCTATTTTAGCATCTTCTCCACGACTCAAGCTGCTTAAAAGTAAGCAAGTGGTAGCTTTTTTAACAGATGCATATCGATGAAGGGACCTAAAACGGATAAAACTTGAACTCTATTTGGATAGTCAAAAATCCTGCTGATGCCGATGATAAGTTCAACAGTAAAGGAGATTATCGAGATGGCTGGTTCATATATTGATGTACATTCATCAGCAGGTTCGTTTAAAGCATATCTTTCAGTACCTGAAGCAGGTAAAGGTCCTGGTCTTGTGTTATGTCAGGAAATTTTCGGTGTTAATGAAGTTATGCGTCAAAAGGCAGACTTTTTGGCTGAAGAAGGTTATACCGTTATTGTTCCTGATTTATTTTGGCGTATTCAACCTAATGTAGAACTCGGTTATACCGAAGAAGACTTTCAAAAAGCATATGACTTATATACTCAATTTAATCAAGATCTGGGTATTGAGGATATCAAATCTACAATTGAAACACTCAAATCCCTTGAAACAGTTGATCAAGATGCAGGTACTGGATTGGTCGGATACTGCCTAGGCGGTAAATTGGCATATCTCGCAGCTTGCCGCATTCCAGATTTAAAGTGTTCTGTTTCTTACTACGGTGTAGGAATCGAGCAAAACCTAGAAGAAGCAGTCAACATTCAATCCAAACTGGTTCTTCATTTTGCTGAACAAGATCAGTTCTGTGATTCTAACACTCGTGATCAAATCCTACTTGCTCTGCAAAATAACTCAAAAGTCGAAACATATATTTATCCAGATGTCGATCATGCCTTTGCTCGCCCACAGAGTATGCATTATCACAAGCCTAGTGCACTCATGGCACATGAAAGAACCATTACAGCTTTACGCAAAGCAATAGGACCAAATTACGACCTTGCTGCGCTATGGGAAGAGCATGTTCGATTTGAATTTGACACTCGAAATGTTCCAGACACGATGGCAACAATGGTGGCAGAGCCTTATGTCAATCACATTCCAACATTGACAGGTGGCGTCGGCTACAAACAATTAGCTCGCTTCTATCAATACCATTTTGTTCATAACAATCCAAAAGATATGAAACTGACGCCTATTTCACGAACTGTAGGCGCAACTCAAGTCGTTGATGAATTCATTATGAGTTTTACTCATGATGAGGAAATTGATTGGTTAATTCCTGGAATTAAACCGACGGGAAAATATGTAGAGATTCCAATGCTCGGCATTATCAAGTTCCGTGGACCGAAACTATGTCATGAGCATATCTATTGGGATCAGGCAAGTTTACTGGTGCAAATTGGCGTATTAGATCCAACTGGACTACCTGTTGCAGGTGTTGAAACTGCCAAGAAACTTTTAGATGAAACTTTACCCTCAAATGAACTGATGCCAACTTGGCCATCCAGTGAAAATAAACCGATTGGCGAATAAAGGAACTCATTCTGACAATCAGAATTAAGATGAAGGATTATGATCATGTTAAATGAAATGACACCTGTAATACAGTTGGAGCAACGCTCGTTACGCCAACTCTTAGGTCAGTATGCAACTGGGATTACAGTAGTAACTGCATTAGATTCAAATCATAAAAAAATTGGAATGACAGCGAACTCATTTACTTCTGTATCGCTTGATCCACCTTTAATTTTATGGAACATCGCAAAATCTGCGACACATTTCGAAGATTTCAAACAGGCAGAATATTTTGCCATCAATATCTTGAGTGAAGATCAGTATCAAGAGTCTAAGCATTTCTCAAAATCTTCTGATGACAAATTCGAAGGCTTAGATGACGTTGATGAGTATATGGGCATCCCCATTCTAAATAAATCCTTAACCACTTTTGTTTGTCGTCAGTATGAGCTTCATGAAGCTGGAGATCACTACATTATTGTGGGACAAATTGAAGCCTGCCGTAATCAGCTTGGAAATCCATTGGTGTTCCATAACGGGCAATATAAACAAGCAAATCTTCATCAAGCATTTGCTGGTGTATAGCGAATTCACGAAATTTAAGGATTTTTTAAAATGAATCAACATCACTTTTTCAATGATAATCGCTTTCTACTCGGCTCATTTGCTTCTAACTGCTCAGGTGGAATGACCATTTCAACTCTTGAAGATCGATGGAGTGCGAGCTGGGAAAAGAATCTCGAACTTGGAAAAATGCTAGATGAAGCTGGTATCGACTTCATGTTACCGATTGCTCGCTTTACAGGCTATGGCGGTGAAACAGACTTTCAGGGAACAATTTTAGAGACCATGACCTGGGCGGCCGCATTATTGGCTTTAACCAAAGACATTACAGTTTTCGCGACAATTCAGACCGTCCCCAATCATCCAGTTGTAGTTGCCAAGCAGATTGCAACGCTATCTGAGATTAGTCAAGGTCGTATTGGACTCAACATCGTTGCAGGCTGGAATAAACCTGAATATGAAGCACTCGGTCTACATTTACCTGATGATCACGAAACTCGTTATGGTTATGCACAAGACTGGTATGACCTGATTAAAAAAGTATGGACCAGTGAAGAAAAATTTGATTTTGAAAGTAAGTTTTTCAAAACCAAAGGAACTTATGGAAAACCAAAACCACTTGTACATCCGCCTATCTTCAATGCTGCTGGTTCAAAAAATGGACGTGAATTTGCCGTTAATAATGCGGACTTTCTTTTTACACCAGCTTCAGATTTGGGCAGAAGCAAGATTGAAATTGATGAGCTTAAACAAGCAGGTCGCGAGGTAAACCGAGAAGTCAATGTGATGACCTTCTCCCATGTCATTTGCAGACCTACACCAGAGGAAGCCAAAGCAGAATGGGATCGTCAATTAAACAATGCTGATACTGTTGCCGTTGACAATCTGATGAGCTTAATGTTTGCACATGCTCAAAGTTTCCCAAAAGAGGTTCAACAATCCATTCGTGATGCAATGAGTGTAGGCCATGGTGGCTTTCCATTAGTCGGTACACCTGAACAAGTCGCGCAAGGTATTTTAGATTTACATGAAGCTGGTTTTAGAGGAACGACTCTTTCATTCCTCGATTATAGCCGCGAATTTCCGTATTTCCGTGATCATGTTTTACCAATTTTGGAAAAGCATAATATTCGTTAATCCACCACTTAAGCCGACCGTTTCACTGTCGGCTTATTTATTTTAAGAGGGAATTTAGCTGTGAATTATATTTTAAAGGGGTTATTCACTGGATCAATCTGCTTTGCATTAGGCACTGCAGTTCAAGCGGCAAATTGGAGTGATACTTCACTGGCTGTCAGTTATGGTCAAGATTTCTCAGAACCATTTAAAGACGGTGATTTTGACAAGTATATTTTTAGTCTTGTACACCTAAGCGGCTATAAATATGGCACCAATTTTTTTCAACTCAATATGCATCAATCCTCAGCTGAACCAAATGCAAACAAAGCTTCTGGTCAAGGAGCTCAAGAGGCATATGCAATTTATCGTCATACCTTAGATATCCCAAGTATCACGCAACACAAACTGAATGATTCTAGTTGGTTCAAGACATATGGTTTTACAGTAGGTTTTGACTGGAATACAAAGAATGATGATTATGGTTCAAATCGACAAATGTATGTTGCTGGTCCAAGTGTCACATTAAATACACCAGGCTATCTTAATCTCAGTTTGCTAGGTTATTACGAGAGCAATGATGCTAATGTACTGAGTAAAAAATATACCTATGATCCTTACTTAGCACTTCAAGTGCTTTGGGATTTTCCTATTATGCAATCGAATTGGAATTATCAAGGCATAGGTGTTTGGATGAGTACCAAAGGGAAAGATCCTTTTGGTGAGCCTACCGCCAGTGAAATCTTTGTAGACATGTCTTTAATGTATTCTTTACTTAAAGATAAATCTGCCAATCAACCAAAATTGAAAGCTGGGATTGCTTATCAATACTGGAAAAATAAATATGGTAATGATGCATCTGGTGTTGCTGGTTCAGGAGCGACCGCGAGTAGCCCTATGTTACGTGTCGCTTACCACTTTTAAATAACATATCAAATTAATCTAATTTAGTACCAAAAGAGTATTTTTATATTCTGCTATTTTAGATTAATTTATTTATTTGAGATAAAACAAAAAAAGCAAAATCATGGATTGATTTTTGCATAAGTAATGATAAGCAAGCTAAGGATAGAGGTATTTATGTATAGCCAGCAACACAGGTCTATTTCTACGATTCAATCACATACGCAGAATATTCATGATGCCAACCATTGTCTTGATTTAATCATTGGCCCACATGATTTAGTCGATTTTAATCAATATGAACCATTGGATTTTAGTTTTAATGGATCGCAAATCGGTCGTATGATTATTGGGGATTTAACATATGGTAAAGATGTAATTTTCAAAACGCATACGCATGAAAATATGAACCACTTTTGTATAACGCGCCCTAAAAATGGGCGACCACTATTTAAAAAAGATGGTCAAACTTTTTACGCCTGTTATGATCAAGCATCCATTGTTTCACCTGAAGATAAATTTGAACTAATTATTGACAAAGACTGTGTGCAAACATTCATTTCTTTTTCAAAGACTTTTGTTGAAAAAATACTTTCAGATTTAATCTCTCAGCCAGTTACCGAACCTTTGGTATTTCAAAATGTGATGGATCAAAACAACCCGAAAATTAAAGCATGGTGGGATTTAATTGACAGTATTAAAAATTTCACAAACAATTTTACCAATACTTCATTTTTTCAAGAAATGCGCTCAGATTTTGAATATATTATTGTGAAGTCATTATTATTATCTCAACCCAATAACTATAGTGATTTAATTTATAAAAATACTTTAGATTATCCTGACTTCTTTACTCGCTTGTTAGAATTCATACAAAAAAATATACATCAAAAAATTGAAATTTCAGATTTAGAATATGCATCTGGATTAAGCAAAAAAAAGCTGAATACAATTTTCAAAAAATATTTAAAATGCAGTCCAAATGCTTATATACGCCATTACCGACTTAAATGTATTTATAATGAAATTTCACAGTCTACGCATAAAATTAATATTACTGAAATTGCTTATAAATGGGGTGTTACACATTTAGGTCGTTTTTCACTTGAGTATAAAGATGCATTTGGGGAAAAACCGAGTGAGACCTTAAAAAAAATTATTGAAAGGCAAACAGGCAGTGCTCAACTCATTCATTAAAACACTCAAAAAAAAAGCTAACTCAATTGAGTTAGCTTTTTTGTGTTTTATCGATTAATCGATAAAACTTTGTCCACCCATATAAGGACGCAAGACTTCAGGAATCTCAATCGAACCATCTTCTCGTTGATAATTTTCCATTACCGCGAGCAAAGTACGACCAACTGCTAAACCTGAACCATTCAAAGTATGAACAAACTCTGTTTTCTTTTGATCAGCACGGTAACGAGCTTTCATACGACGAGCCTGGAAATCCCCCATGTTTGAACACGATGAAATTTCACGATAGGTATTTTGGCTTGGTACCCAAACTTCTAAGTCATAAGTCTTCGTTGCACCAAAGCCCATATCACCACCGCATAAGATGATTTTGCGATATGGCAATCCAAGCGCCTGTAAAATACCCTCAGCATGCCCTGTTAAATCTTCCAATGCTTGCATAGAGTCTTCAGGTTTAACAATTTGAACCATTTCAACTTTGTCAAATTGGTGCTGACGAATCAAACCGCGTGTATCACGACCATAAGAACCAGCTTCACTACGGAAACAAGGTGTATGAGCAGCATATTTTAACGGTAGACGCTCAGGATCAATAATCTCATCACGCACAAAGTTAGTCACAGGTACTTCAGCAGTTGGGATCAAGTAATATTCTTTGTCACCTTGAAGCTTGAACAAATCTTCTTCAAATTTAGGCAACTGACCAGTTCCACGTAATGAATCAGCATTTACTAAATACGGTACATAAGCTTCTGTATAGCCATTTTTCAATGTATGTGTATCTAACATGAACTGCGTTAGTGCACGTTGTAAACGTGCAAGCGGACCCTTGAGCACACTGAAACGAGTACCTGTTAACTTAGTCGCTGTTTCGAACTCGAGTCCACCCATCCACTCACCAAGATCAGTGTGATCTTTAATTTCAAAGTTGAATTCACGAGGCGTACCCCATTTTAAAATTTCAACGTTGTCATTCTCATCTTTGCCCTCTGGCACCGACTCATGAGGTAGGTTTGGAATAGAAAGTGATTTTGCTTCAATTTCAGCTTGTAGTTCTGTTAACGCAAGCTCAGCGGCTTTAATTTCATCTCCGATCGCGCTCATACGAGCCATGATTTCAGAGGCATCACCACCTGCTTTTTTGATTTGACCAACTTGTTTAGCACCCGAATTACGTTCTGCTTGTAAAGCTTCAGTCTTAGACTGAATTTCTTTACGACGAGCCTCTAAAGATGCCCATTCTTCTACGTTGAGTTGCACGCCACGTTTAGCTAAGGCTAAATTTACAGCCTCTATATTATTTCTAAGTAATTTCGGGTCGATCATGGTTAATCTTTTCAGGGAAAAAAACTGCCTATAGTGTAAGCGCTTCGTTGAAAAAAATACAGTCGAAGCGCTGACAGCTGAAGCTTATTGAATCAAATTAAAATAGAGTCAATTACTCAGCAGCGAGTTTGGGTAGGTTTGGAAGATATTCTGACTGTATCAAACCATTCACACTCACATAAGGTAAAGTGAGTTGAGACATTCCTTCAGCATAGGACGCGAGTTCATACAGCGGATAAACAAAGACGATACCATCAACTCCGTAATAGAAATTGTCACTTAATTCGAGTTTATCTTGTTCAATATTGTGATCTGTAAGCCACATACTATTAGCACTATAAAGTGTTTCTAATAGCTTTTTATTTTGACCTTTCACAATTAAATCTTGTAGTGCTATTCTTTTTTTAGTTTTTAAATCGAAATGAACATATTCTTTGTGGTACATCCCATGTGCTGCACCAGCAGGATATACATAGCTCAGATATTCAAAACTCGCTATATTCTGATGTTGACTTAAATAACGTACCACAGTCTGACTCTGACTCAACTTCAGCGGATCCACAGTAGTTGTCTCTGTATTCTTAGTAGCCGATTGGAATGGTATAGGGTCTGCTTTTTCAATTCGATTTTTAAAATACGTATTAATCCACGGATGATTAGTTTCAACCGTTTGGAATGAATATTCTGTACACCCTGCCTCATCGCATACTTGCTTCAGTTTAGGCTTTAATTCGACGTTCTTCGATTCGATATACCAAGATTCTGATTGTTTTGCTTGCACAGCAGTCTCATTGCTTTTTTTAGTTTCTGCATCAGATTTAGGCTGACAAGCGCCTAACATGATCATTGATGCACAAGTAACACTCAATTTTCCAAACCGATTCATGTGTTTTAGCATATAGCCTCCAATAAAAATGAGTGTTTAACACAGAGACTATAAATTCTAGATGACATGAATTCAGTTGAAATTTGTAGTTAAAAAAGCAGCGATAAACGCTGCTTTTATATTATTGGTCAATAATGTCTGTGCCTTTAGGCGGTGTAAAGTTAAATGTTGAATCCGGAATACCTGCATTCACTTTCACATTACTAAATTTAACGTGTGTAGTTTGTCCTAATGAATCTTCTAAAATCATTAAGCTTGGCGCTTTATTTGCACCGAAACTAATGGTCAGACTCTGAAAGGCACCATCTTTCTGCTTAGGATATAACGTGTAATAAGTTTTAGCTTTATTTGGCTGTGTTACACGATATGACTGCATAATTTGGTTGGTATTACCAGACAATAATAATGCTGGTGTATTGGCAACTTGCTCATCCATATTTTGACGAATTGCCTGCTGTAGATCTGGGTCATAGATCCAAATCATCTTTCCAGAAGTCACAATTGTTTGTTTTGCTGGTGCTGTAGTTTCCCAATAGAACTTACCTGGACGAGCAACTTTCATCACCCCAGTAAAAGTCTGATTCATATGTTGAGCACTCAAACCTTGTTTTTGTGGTGCTTTACTAGATTTAGTTGCTTTCGTTGTTTGTTCAAAATTTGCCGTTAAACTTTTTATTCCGTTTAATTGACGAACCAAGTTTGCGGTCGCTTGTTGCTCCGAAGCAGCCACTGGCGCTGCGAAAACTTGAGTGCTTGCGACTGGTGCCATCATTGCAGCACTCATTGTAATTGCACCAATCGTTTTACGAAGCATTGTCATGATCCCACCTTTTGTTATTGATCATCATTTGATATGGAGTCATCTTAAACCAAATTTGATCGCTAATAATTGAGAAAATAAGAACTTTTGTATTGTTATTTAGCTAAATTGTTGAAAATACTTCATCATGATGAAGATTCACTTCAGTTCAAAAACTTTCTTTCAGATATAAAAAAACCCACTCAAGAGTGGGTTTTTTGGTTATGCCTGATAAAACTTATACAGTTTCAACAGATACATAACGACGGCCAAATTGACCTTTAACTTCGAATTTGATCACGCCATCAGCGGTAGCAAATAAAGTATGGTCACGACCCATACCAACGTTAGCACCAGCGTGGAACTCTGTACCACGTTGACGAACGATAATGTTACCAGCAGTCACAGCTTGACCACCGAACATTTTAACACCTAACATTTTAGGATTTGAGTCACGACCGTTACGTGTCGAACCACCGGCTTTTTTAGTTGCCATGTCTATTTACTCCTCGTAATTAGCCTGAAATAGCTGTAATTTTCAACTCAGTGAACCATTGACGGTGACCTTGTTGTTTACGATAGTGTTTACGACGACGCATTTTGATGATGCGGATTTTGTCGTGACGACCATGGCTAACTACTTCAGCAGTTACTTTAGCACCAGCAACAACTGGAGCACCAATTTGAATGCTATCACCGTTCACTAACATTAATACGTCATCAAACGTAATAGTAGAACCAGTTTCAGCTTTCAATAATTCAACTTTAAGGGTTTCACCCTCAACAACACGGTGTTGTTTACCACCGCTTTGGATTACTGCGTACATAATGTACTCCAACAGGCCCGTGTCGTCGTGCCGATAAAGGAATATATCGATCTTAAAACGAACGCCACTGGGGGTTATTCAAGGGCAAGGATTTTAAGTGATAATGAAATAAACAACAAGGTCTTTTGTCTAAAAGTTAACTTTCATCCCGAAATATCTATTTCTTACATGAAAATAACAATTTGCTGATTGATTAAACTATATTTATTCACAAAATGAACTACTTCGAATATCAAATAACGTATCAAGTTTTATTGGTATTATGAAGATTAAATCACAAACATGAATAGAAACTGAACAACATTAAGAAAATCATGCATATTCATGTGGCAAAGCGACCAAAACTTTCACTTAAATTGTTACACTAGCTGAGTAACATCTACTGTTTGTATAAGGACTTCATTGTTATGGCCATCGATTTTAAGCAAGACATTCTCGCACCTGTTGCTACAGACTTTGCTGCGATGGACCAACTTATTAATGAAGGAATCAGCTCTAAAGTTGCTTTGGTGATGTCAGTCAGCAAACATGTGGTTGAGGCAGGTGGTAAACGCATGCGTCCTATTATGTGTTTATTGGCTGCTCGCGCTTGCGGTGAAACCAACCTAGAGCATGCCCAAAAGTTAGCTGCAATTATTGAAATGCTGCATACCGCTACACTGGTACATGATGATGTCGTAGATGAGTCTGGGTTACGCCGTGGTCGTCCTACAGCGAATGCAACATGGAATAACCAAACCGCTGTACTTGTTGGAGACTTCCTGATTTCTAGAGCGTTCGATTTGCTCGTAGATTTGAACAATATGGTGTTATTAAAAGACTTCTCAACAGGAACATGTGAAATTGCTGAAGGAGAAGTACTTCAACTGCAATCTCAACATCAACCTGAAACCACTGAAGCGACGTATTTAGATATTATTCACGGCAAAACATCTCGTTTGTTTGAATTGGCGACTGAAGGCGCTGCGATTCTTGCCAATCAACATCAATATCGTGAGGCACTCAGAAAATACGCAGGTCATTTCGGGAATGCATTTCAAATCATAGATGACATACTCGATTACACCTCTGACGCAGAAACACTTGGTAAAAATATTGGCGATGACTTAATGGAAGGTAAGCCAACACTGCCACTGATTGCTGCTCTACAAAAAACTTCTGGAGCAGAGCACGATATTATCCGTCGTAGCATCACTACAGGTGGTACTGAACATTTGGATCAAGTGATTCAGATTGTTCAAAACTCTGGTGCACTAGATTACTGTCGCGAACGTGCTGTTGAAGAAACTACAGCAGCTCGTGAGGCATTGTTACAACTGCCTGAAAGTATTTATCGTCAAGCGCTTGATAATTTGGCGCAATTAGCATTAGATCGAATCCAATAAACTTCAACTAAAAAAATTTGCGTATGCATATAAACTTTAATGATCTTTTTAAACAAATGCAGGAGCAACTTGCCCATCATCAAGCTGCTCCAGACGAAAACATACTCATTGAACTCGTTAATCGCATCCGTCCATCAGACAGTTATAACCTAGAAGAAATTAATCAAAAATTTCAGGCGTTGATACAAGCGTTATTAATTACGCCGACTGCTGCCACCACTTTTCAAGCCTATATCGTTCATCTGATCAATCGCTATAAACAAACCACTATTTATGCGGACAGTGGGATTCTTTCTCTAGATGGTTTTTGGAATCAGTTGGGTCAACGAATGGGAGCGCATGTTCTTCCCCTTTTGACCGATGAAACTGATCTAAAAGATTTAGTCTTCCGTGTCTTTCATTTACGTAGCGATAAATATTGGCTAGAAAATATTGAAGATCAGCAATGGATTCAGTTTTTTCAGATTGTCAATCAAAGTAATGGCAGCTTAGATGCAAAATTTGGCATCAAACGCGACATGATTAAAGCCATTACAGTTTTATCTTACCGTATCAGCGGTATTGGACTTTATCCTGAGTTTATTAATGCACAACCAGAACTGACTGAATATGAGTCACCTTTTTTGGTGCAGAATCGTGAAATCATTGAATTTATTGAGCTATACAAAAAACATTATAGTGAAGCTGATGATCTTACTGAAATGGTCGTACCCGACGCCAACCAGGCTTTGGTGATGATTGAGCAGTGTCGCGATGTTGTTTTAAAGATTCGTCGTGCTACGAAAAGAATTGGGGTGAGTTTAAGTCTCACTTATTTATTGTCTTTGCTTGAGCAATGTTTAGATCGTATTGAACTATTACTGAACTTATTGACTGAAACTGGAAAAGTTCAATACTTAGCACTAGCTGAGTTATGTCAAGATTTAGTTGCGGCTCACTATGAGGAGCGAAGTGTTCGAGAGCTTTTAAAAACAAACAGTGAATTAATCGCATTACAAGTCACTGAAAATGCCAGTAAAACAGGCGAACATTATGTAAGCACCAATAAAGCTGGTTTCTTCAGTATGTACAAATCAGCCGCAGGTGCAGGCGTCATTATCGCTATCATGGCGACCTTGAAGATTCTCACTGCGCGCATCGCCATGGCACCTATCATGCAAGCCTTCGCGTATAGCATGAACTATGCATTAGGTTTCATGTTGATCCATGTACTGCATTTTACCGTTGCAACCAAACAACCTGCTATGACTGCAGCTGCCCTAGCCGCGACAGTTCAACAAAAGAAAGGGTCTCGAACTGCACAAATTGCAGAACTTGCTGCACTGATTATCAATATTATCCGTACGCAGTTTGTCGCTATTCTCGGCAATATTTCCATTGCAATTCCGGTTGCAGCATTGATCACCATGATGTGGCCGTTGATTCTGGGTGAACAATTACTCAATCACAGTAAAGCAACATATTTACTTCATAGTTTGAATCCTTTTACATCCCTAGCAGTCCCACATGCAGCTATTGCAGGTGTATGTCTATTTTTATCTGGTTTGATCGCAGGTTACTTCGACAACATGGCAGTGTATCGTAAAGTCGGACCTCGCTTAAAAGCACATCATCGCTTAAAAAACTGGCTAGGTGCTGACAGACTGGAAAAGTTTGCAAACTATATTGAACGTAATTTAGGCGCACTAGCCGGGAATTTCCTGTTCGGAATCATGCTAGGCAGCATGGGGACAATTGGTTTTATTCTTGGTCTGCCTTTAGATATTCGCCATATTGCCTTTGCTTCAGCAAACTTTATGCAGGGCCTATTGAGTATCAATGGCACACCTGAAATAGGACTCATTATTGTTTCATTCCTTGGTGTATTATTAATTGGTTTGACCAACTTATTTGTCAGCTTTAGTCTCACTATTATTGTGGCATTACGCGCACGACGTGTTCGTTTTGAACAATGGAAACCTCTGGCAAAATTAGTATTTACTCACTTTGTTACACGACCAATGGACTTTTTCTGGCCCCCAAAACAACCTTTAGAGGTCGAAGATCCAATTTCACCAAAGAAATCTTCTCATTAGATATTTGTGTTATTTTTTGTGCTAAAAATAAGATGCACATTGTAATGAAATTACTATAAATTATGCTTTTACACTGACTTGAAAAAAAGTGTACTGGCGAGTACACTTTGACGCATTCATGCAATAAATGTATGCCACTATAATATAACTTAGGTTATTTTATATGCCTTACTTACTGATTTTAATAGGTTGTTTAGGAATAACGATAAGTAGTATAGGAATCTATATTCCAACGATACAACAGCTCGATCTCACTGCTGTTTCATGGATGAGTCAACACCGCAATCCCCTCATAGATGGAATTGCGGTTTTATTGTCTCATGTTGGCGGTTTACCGATCATGCTGATGTGCGTGGCAATTTGGACCTTACAGCAATGGCGATTAAAACAATATGCTAACTGTCTATTTATCTCACTTGGTCTCGTTGGTGGTGCCTGTCTTGGCTGGTTACTCAAATATGCTTTCGACCGACCTCGTCCAAATGCAATTTATCAAATCGTTGAAACTTATGGAGCCGCATTTCCAAGCGCACATAGTCTCTATGCAGCAGTGATTGCTGGTTTGATGATCATGATCTTTCGAAACCATCATCAAAGTAGAATCATTTTTGTCGCTGCCTGTATATGGTTTGTTGGCATGGGTTTTTCACGGGTTTATCTCGGTGCTCATTACCCGACAGATGTTGTTGCAGGTTGGAGTATTGCGTTGATATGGCTGACTATACTGTGGTTAGTCCTATCACAACGGATAGCAAAGCAAACAATTATTTTTAGAGAAAAATCTAACGAGGTGGAATAATGATGTCGGCAAAGCTTTGGGCCCCTGCCCTCACTGCTTGTGCTCTTGCAACAAGTATTGCACTTGTGGGTTGTAGCAAAGATCCAAAAGATGCAGAGCAAGCCGCTGCACAACAGCAAATGCCGCCAACTGAAGTTGGTGTCATCGTTGCTCAACCACAAAGTGTTGAACAAACTGTCGAGCTTTCGGGTCGAACTTCAGCCTATCAAATTTCTGAAGTACGTCCGCAAGCAAGCGGTGTGATTTTAAAGCGTCTGTTTGCTGAAGGTAGTTTTGTCCGTGAAGGACAACCTCTGTACGAAATTGATGCAAATACCAACCGTGCGAACTTAGACAGTGCAAAAGCAGCCTTAGTTCGTCAAAAAGCCAATCTCAATGCGCTTCAAGTTAAAGCTGACCGTTATCGCCAACTTGTCGGTATCAATGCTGTGTCTAAGCAAGAATTTGATGATCTACAAGCACAAGTTAAATTGGCACAAGCAGATGTTGCAGCTTCAGAAGCAGCAGTGAAAAATGCGCAGATTAACTTAGGTTATTCTACTGTTCGCTCACCAATTTCAGGGCAATCAGGTCGCTCTAGTGTGACTGCAGGTGCATTGGTAACGGCTAATCAACCTGAAGCATTGGTAACAATCCAACAGCTTGATCCAATCTATGTCGATATCAACCAATCAAGTGCTGAGCTTCTTCGTTTACGTCAACAGTTGAGTCAAGGCAGCATCGACCGCAGCAACAATACTAAAGTTCGTTTAAAACTTGAAGATGGCAGCATCTACCCTATTGAAGGTAATCTTGCATTCTCTGATGCAAGTGTAAATCCAGAAACAGGGACAGTTACCCTACGTGCTGTGTTCTCAAATCCGAACCAATTATTATTGCCAGGAATGTTCACTAATGCTCAAATTGTGCAAGGTGTAATTCCTAATGCGATTTTAGTGCCTCAAGCGGCTGTGACCCGTACACCAACAGGTCAAGCGACTGCGATGATCGTGAATGCGAAAGGTGCAGTTGAAGTACGTCCAATTGAGACTGCAGGTGTGCAAGGTAAAGATTGGATTGTGACCAAAGGTCTAAATACAGGTGACAAGGTCATTGTAGATGGTGTGGCGAAAGTTAAACCTGAACAACAAGTTGTAGCTAAACCTTATCAACCTCAAGCTGCAGCACCTCAAGCCGGCAAAGATGGTCAACAAGCAAAGCCAGCAGCTCAATCTGAACAAAAAGCTACTTCAAATGCATAAGGAGTAGACTGAATGGCTCACTTTTTTATCCATCGCCCAATTTTCGCTTGGGTGATTGCATTGGTCATCATGTTGGCGGGTATTTTATCCCTCACCAAGATGCCAATTGCGCAATACCCAACGATTGCACCACCAACGGTATCGATTTCTGCAACATATCCGGGTGCATCTGCTGAAACTGTAGAAAACACAGTAACGCAAATTATTGAACAACAAATGAATGGCTTGGATGGGTTGCGTTACATCTCATCTAACAGTGCAGGTAATGGACAAGCTTCCATTACACTAAACTTTGAACAAGGTATCGATCCTGATATTGCTCAGGTACAAGTTCAAAATAAACTTCAATCAGCGACTGCACTTTTGCCTGAAGACGTACAACGTCAAGGTTTAAAAGTTACCAAGTCTGGCGCAAGCTTCTTACAAGTTATTGCTTTCTATTCTGAGTCAGATGCATTAGATGCAAATGACATTAAAGACTATGTAAATTCAAATATCTCTGAACCACTTAGCCGTGTGACTGGTGTGGGTGAAGTGCAAGTATTTGGTGGTTCATATGCTATGCGAATTTGGATGGACCCATCCAAAATGGCCAACTTGCAAGTTACACCAAGTGATATTGCAAATGCATTAAGAACTCAGAATGCGCAAGTGGCGGTAGGTCAGTTAGGTGGTGCACCTTCTGTACAAGGTCAAGTTTTAAATGCGACTGTAACTGCTCAAAGTCTTTTACAAACACCTGAACAATTTTCAAATATTTTCCTTAAGAACTCACCAAATGGTGCACAAGTTCGTTTAGGTGATGTCGCTAAAATTGAATTAGGTGCAGATAATTATGCATTTGACTCTAAATTTAATGGTCAACCTGCAGGTGGTGTAGCGATTCGTTTGGCAACAGGTGCAAATGCATTAGATACAGCCCAAGCGATTGAAGATCGTTTAAAAGAATTACGTCCAAACTACCCAACAGGTATGGTGGACAAACTTGCTTTTGATACAACACCATTTATTGAGCTCTCAATTAAAAGTGTTGTGAAAACCTTAATTGAAGCGATTATCCTCGTATTCTTGGTCATGTTCTTGTTCTTACAAAACTGGCGTGCAACCATTATTCCAACAATGGCTGTTCCAGTGGTTGTATTGGGTACATTTGCCGTGATCAACATGTTCGGATTCTCGATCAACACATTAACCATGTTCGCAATGGTTCTCGCCATTGGTCTTTTGGTGGATGATGCGATTGTCGTCGTAGAAAACGTTGAACGTGTGATGGCAGAAGAGCATCTTGAGCCTGTGGAAGCGACTGAAAAGTCGATGGGACAGATCTCTGGTGCATTGATTGGTATTACCTCTGTCTTAACTGCAGTATTCGTACCTATGGCATTCATGGGGGGTACGACAGGTGTAATTTATCGTCAGTTCTCTATCACGCTCGTTACAGCAATGATTCTTTCATTGATTGTTGCATTAACCTTTACCCCTGCATTGTGTGCGACCATGTTGAAAAAACATGATGTCAACAAACCTCAAAGCAATAACATTTTTGCCCGTTTCTTCCGTTGGTTTAACAATGGTTTTGACAAAATTTCGGTGAAATATCAAAACGGCGTAAACCGTTTAACACATGCCAAGCTATTTGCAGGATTGGTCTATGGTGTTGTGATTGCTGTGATGGGCTGGTTATTTGTCAACCTTCCTTCTTCATTCTTACCAGATGAAGACCAAGGTGTGGTGATGACTCTCGTTCAGCTTCCACCGAATGCAACGCTTGAACGAACAGGTAAAACAATTGATCAAATGACAGGCTTCTTCCTCAATAACGAGAAAGAACATGTTGAATCTGTATTTAGTGTTGCTGGTTTCTCGTTCACGGGTATTGGTCAAAATGCGGGTCTTGCCTTCATTAAGTTGAAAGACTGGAAAGACCGTACCTCTCCTGAATCTCAGGTCGGTGCCATTATCCAACGTGGTATGGCACTGAATATGATTGTGAAAGATGCCAGCTATATCATGCCTCTTCAACTTCCAGCAATGCCGGAGTTGGGCGTGAGTGCAGGCTTTAACCTACAGTTAAAAGCAGCTGCAGGTCAAAGTCACGAGCAATTATTAGCAGCACGTAATGCTGTACTCGGCTTAGCTTCTCAAGATCAGCGTTTAACAGGTGTTCGTCCTAACGGACAAGAAGATACGCCTCAATATCGTGTCATCGTCGATCATGCTCAAGCAGGTGCTATGGGAGTCAGCATTGCTGAAATCAATAGTACGATGGGTATGGCATGGGGTGGTTCATACATTAATGACTTCATCGATCGTGGTCGTGTGAAAAAAGTGTATGTCCAAGGTGAAGCGAGCTCTCGTATGATGCCTGAAGACTTAGACAAGTGGTATGTCCGCAATAACCAAGGTACGATGGTTCCATTCTCAGCGTTCGCAACAGGCGAATGGACTTATGGTTCACCACGTTTAGAGCGTTATAACGGCGTTTCTTCCATGAACATCACAGGTACTCCAGCTCCAGGTGTGAGTTCGGGTGATGCAATGGCCGCGGTTGAAGAAATCATTGCAAAGCTTCCTTCAATGGGCTTACAAGGCTTCGATTACGAATGGACAGGTTTATCTCTCGAAGAACGTGAGTCTGGCGCACAAGCACCATTCCTTTATGCTCTTTCGTTATTGATTGTCTTCCTCTGCTTGGCAGCCTTATATGAAAGTTGGTCTATCCCATTCTCTGTACTCATGGTTGTGCCATTGGGTATTGTTGGTGCACTTGCCTTAACATTCTTGGGAATGATTATTTTGAAAGATCCAAACCTTTCAAATAACATCTACTTCCAAGTGGCGATTATTGCCGTGATTGGTTTGTCCGCGAAGAATGCGATCTTGATTGTAGAATTTGCGAAAGAGCTTCAAGATCAAGGTGAAGAACTCTTCGAAGCAACCTTACATGCCGCGAAAATGCGTTTACGTCCAATCATTATGACCACATTGGCTTTCGGTTTTGGTGTTCTTCCACTAGCTCTCGCTTCTGGCGCAGGTGCAGGAAGTCAACATTCCGTGGGTTATGGTGTACTTGGTGGTGTAATCAGCTCAACACTTTTAGGGATCTTCTTTATTCCAGTGTTCTATGTATGGATCCGAAGTATCTTTAAAACAAAACCAAAACAAAATAAACAGGAGCAAATTTCGTGATGCAAAACGTATGGTCTATTACAGGTCGTAGCATTGCGGTATCTGCAATTGCGCTTGCTTTGACAGCATGTCAAAGCATGCGTGGTCCAGAACCGGTCACTCAAGCCAATATTCCAGGAAGTTATCTTGGCAATGCTTCTGGTCCATCTATTGCGGAGCAAGGTTATAAAGATTTTTTTGTAGATCAACGCTTAATCCAAGTTTTGGATTTAGCCTTGGCAAATAACCGTGATCTTCGTAAAGCGACGCTAAATATCGAATTAGCACGTCAACAATTTCAAATCAGCCAAAACAATCAATTGCCTACGATTGGTGCAAGTGGTGGTGTTTTACGACAAGACACGGTCAATTCGCCAAGCCCAGTAACAACCTATAATGTAGGTTTAGGTTTAACGGCTTATGAAATTGATTTTTGGGGTCGTGTTAGAAGCTTGAAAGACAATGCCCTAGACACTTATCTTTCAACTGCAAGCGCACGTGATGCCACTCAAATTGCCTTGATTAGCCAAACAGCTCAAGCTTGGTTGGCTTACTCATATGCGCAAGCGAATCTTAAGCTCGCTGAACAGACGCTGAAAGCTCAACTTGAATCTTACAATCTCAACAAAAAACGTTTTGATGTGGGAATCGACAGTGAAGTTCCGCTTCGTCAGGCTCAAGTTTCTGTTGAAACGGCACGTGGCGATGTTGCTGAATACAAGACTCAAATTGCACAAGCGGTTAATGCGTTAAACCTCCTTGTAGGTCAACCACTACCTGACAATTTATTGCCTAAAGAGAGAATCACACGTGTGACATCAACCACTGCTTTTGCGGCTGGTTTGCCAAGTGATCTACTCAACAACCGTCCAGATGTTAAAGCGGCTGAATATCAGCTGAGTGCGGCTGGTGCGAATATCGGTGCTGCAAAAGCGCGTTTATTCCCAACCATTAGCCTCACAGGTTCAGCAGGTTATGCATCAACAGACTTAAGTGATTTATTTAAGTCTGGCGCTTTTGTTTGGTCTGTTGGTCCTAGTCTAGATATTCCAATCTTTGACTGGGGTACACGTCGTGCCAATATTAAAGTCTCTGAAACACAGCAACAGATTGCATTGTCTGATTATGAAAAATCAATTCAATCTGCGTTCCGTGAAGTGAATGATGCTTTGGCAGTGCGTCAAAATATCGGTGAACGTTTAACTGCACAACGCCGTTTAGTTGATGCGACCAATACAACCTACAAACTCTCAAATGCCCGCTTCCGCGCTGGTATTGACAGTTTCTTAACTGTATTAGATGCGCAACGTACATCGTATAGTGCTGAGCAAGGTTTATTGCTGCTTGAACAAGCGAACCTTAACAACCAAATCGAGCTCTATAAATCACTCGGTGGTGGCTTAAAAACTAATACTACGGATCAAGTGATTTATCAGCCTTCAAGCTCAGATTTAAAATACGACAAGAAGTAATTTTTTGTTTAAACAAAGCTCACTTCGGTGGGCTTTTTTATTGTCCCAAATACTGATATTTTGTCATTAATTATCCTTTTTATAACGACTTCAATCACATGCTGTTAAGTAATTTAGAATCTGTACCTGGTCATCAAATTCAACAACAATTTGACGTGGTATATGGTAGTACCGTCAGAAGTAAACACGTTGGACGTGATTTACTCGCAGGACTTAAGAATATCGTCGGTGGAGAACTTACCGCATACACGGAATTACTTGAAGAGTCTCGTCAAGAAGCAATGAACCGTATGATTGATAAAGCGCGTGGCTTAGGGGCGAATGCGATTGTCGGAATTCGTTTCTCGACTTCCAATATTACCCAAGGTGCTTCCGAATTATTTGTTTATGGCACAGCTGTGTATGTCACACCGAATGCACCTAAAATTCCTGATCCATTCACCTCTTAAGGATTCGTTATGGATGGTATCATTTTTCAGGTGGTTATCTTTCTCATCCTATTTTGTATTGGATTTGGATTTGGTCGCTATAATGAACAAAAGCATCTTAAGCAACTTGATGAACAAGAAGCGCGCTTAGCTTATATCAAGTTAGATAGTCAGCGTTTTAAAACTTCTGAAAACCATGGACAAATGATCAGCAGTAATGTTGTGATTTCGCATGATTATTTTAAGTTTGTACTTGCGCAAATCCAAAATTTCTTTGGTGGACGCTTACGCAGTTATGAAAGTATTGTTGAACGTGCAAGACGTGAAGCTATTGTTAGACTTAAACTTGAAGCTGAAAAAATGGGCGCAACTGAAATCTTAGGGTTAAGACTCAGCACCACAGATTTAGGACTTCAAGGTGGAATGGTTGAAGTATTCGCTTACGGAACTGCTATACAAAAGAGAGACTAAAAGTCTCTCTTTTTCTTTACAGGTATGTAGTAGTCACTCAAGCCCTATACTTTATTTGAGGAGTCTTCAAACCCCTTATCGCTCGCATGATCATTGAGATAGAAAACCAGACATAGTTGATAAAATTTTTCTTATCGATACGCGGGTCACGATCATTAAAAATTACTTTACTTTCATTTTTCGGATCATTCGATACAGTATTGCTGGTGATAACCGTGAAATAAAGACGCCTAATTTTTCTTTTGCCCCACCCACGACAATATACTCATCCCCTTTCAATAATGCCTGTACGGTTTGTGTAGCAAATTCCTCTGCTTCTAAACCATTTTCAATAGCCTCATCTTGATAACCTTGGGGCTTTCCTTCACCGTTTAAAGCGTTAAAGGATACATTGGTTTTCACGAATCCCGGGAAAATTACCGAGACACCCACACCATCTTGCGCAACTTCAGCACGTAAGCTATTCGCCCACATATGAATCGCACCTTTGGCTGCCGAATAAGTCGCACGATATTGTGTGCCCAATAACCCAGCGACACTTGAGATAAAGGCAATTCGTCCTGACTTTTGTTGCTGAAAAGTCGGTAAAACCGTTTTGGTTAAAAAGACTTGAGAGAAATAGTCAACTTCCATGATCGCACGTTCAGTTTGCATGGTCGTGTCTTTAATTAATGCACGTTGTGATAGACCTGCATTATTGATTAACCAATCAATACGTCCCTTTTGTTGGAGAACTTGTTCATAAGCATGACGAACTTGTGATTCATCTGTGATATCCGCTTTAATGGAAATATGTCGTTCTGGGTGTGCCAAAGACTGTCTTACCGTTTCCAGCTCTTCAAAACGACGAGCCGTCAATATAACCTGTGCCCCTAAGCTGGCACATTCAGCAGCCAATGCTTTACCAAGACCCGATGATGCACCTGTAATCCACACCACTTTCTGATCAAGCTGTTCCAACTTTGCCATTCCCTTTATCCTTATGGTTTAAGCATTTAATTTTGCTTTTTGCTGTCCTTCATTATCAAGAAAAACCAAAAAATGGTCAAAGTACTTCACGATACTTTGTGCATCATGAATTTTGCTTAAATTTTCAAATCGCTTATACCCTAATCCTGTGGTCAAACTGATCACACCATTTAAGGTTTTATCCACCACCATATTAAATTTCAGCATTTTTTTAGGTTCACGAATTAAGCTCGTAACGCCTTGATCAACCACTTTAGTGAAGGCTTTTAAGCCGGGAGCAACATATTGATTTTGACCTTCACGCATACGTTCTGCACAGCCCAGTAACTCATTCACAATAACTTTTTCAACTGGGTATGAAATATAGTATTTTCCATCTTGTTCATACATCAAACTTTGTACATGATTCACCATAGGCATTAAGCGATCATTACCAAAAAATGATACCGACCAAGGCATGTATTTCAAGATTGCATCTTGCACTTGTTTCAATACTTTTGCTGAATCTTGATCCTTTGCATTAGAATCTTTGACCAGTGTGCCAAAGGCTTGATCAATAATCTCACAAGCAATTTTGGACAGATTATCTCCAAGAATTTTAGCTTGCGCTTCACGATCTCCTGCATTGAGTTTTTGGTGAATGGTTTGATATTGCTGATAAGTTTCAGGTTGTAAGCGCAAAGAAATAGTATAGGTCATGCGATTGTTATCCTTTATTGTCAGGCCGATTCCGCGAGTTGACGCTGGCTTTAGTGTTATTCAAAATCAATTACTGTTCGATTGTGTGTGATTTGAAACGAGAATGCATTTGCTTAACGTGCCTCTCCATGCATTTTTTTTGCTACAATAGATGCAATTTTTTATCTACTTTTGATCTGTTCGAACTATGACTGATTCAGCGCAAAATATTGCTACAACCTACGATCCGACCGAGATCGAGAAAAAATGGTACCAAACTTGGGAAGAACGCGGTTACTTTAAGCCGTCTGAAAAAGGCGAGTCTTTCTGTATCATGATTCCGCCACCAAACGTCACTGGTAGCTTGCACATGGGTCATGGTTTTAACAATGCCATCATGGACGCTTTGACACGTCATAAGCGTATGTCAGGTTTTAACACGCTTTGGCAACCAGGTACTGACCATGCGGGTATCGCAACGCAAATGGTTGTAGAGCGTCAGTTAGGTGCGCAAGGCGTAAGCCGTCATGACTTGGGTCGTGATAAATTCATCGAAAAAGTATGGGAATGGAAAGAACAATCTGGCGGTAATATTACCCGTCAAATTCGTCGTTTAGGTTCGTCTGTTGATTGGTCACGTGAACGCTTTACCATGGATGAAGGTTTATCAAATGCTGTGAAAGAAGTGTTTGTAAAACTTCACGAAGATGGTTTGATCTACCGTGGTAAACGCCTTGTTAACTGGGATCCTAAATTACAAACTGCCCTTTCTGACCTTGAAGTTGAGTCTGATAAAGAAGAACAAGGTTCATTGTGGCACTTCAAATACTTCTTTGAAGATAAGTCACTTCGCACGCACGATGGTAAAGATCATATCGTTGTGGCAACGACTCGTCCTGAAACATTATTAGGTGATACAGCGGTTGCTGTTGCGCTTGATGATGAACGCTATGCAGCTTTAGTTGGTAAGAACATTATCCTACCGATTACAGGTCGTGCTGTTCCAATCGTTAAAGATGAATATGTTGACAAAGAATTCGGTACAGGCTGTGTAAAAATCACCCCTGCACATGACTTCAATGACTATGAAGTAGGTAAACGTTGCGAATTGCCAATCATCAACATCTTCAACAAAAATGCTGAAGTGTTGGCTGAGTTTGAATATATCGCAAAAGCGGGCGAGCAAATTTCTAAAACCATTCCTGCACCTGCGGACTATATTGGTTTAGAGCGTTTTGAAGCGCGTAAAAAGTTAGTAGAGCAAGCGGAAGCTGAAGGCTGGTTAGACCAAATTCAACCGTACACATTGAAGCCACCTCGCGGTGACCGTTCAGGTGTAATCGTTGAGCCGTTATTAACAGACCAATGGTACGTGAAGATTGCACCGCTTGCTGAACCTGCAATCAAAGCCGTAAAAGATGGCCGTATCAAGTTCGTACCTGAGCAGTACAGCAACATGTACATGGCTTGGATGAACAACATTCAAGATTGGTGTATCTCTCGTCAATTGTGGTGGGGTCACCGTATCCCTGCTTGGTACGATGCGGAAGGCAATGTTTACGTTGGTCGCAATGAAGCTGAAGTTCGTGAGAAAAACAACATTCCTGCCGATGTTCAATTAGATCAAGATGAAGATGTACTTGATACATGGTTCTCATCGGGTCTTTGGACATTCTCAACTTTAGGTTGGACAGGTGACGAAGCGAAAGATAAAGAAAACTATTTCTTAAATACCTTCCACCCTACTGATGTATTGGTGACTGGTTTTGACATCATCTTCTTCTGGGTTGCTCGTATGATTATGCTTACGATGCACTTCATGAAAAATGAAGATGGTACGCCACAAGTGCCGTTCAAAACTGTGTATGTACACGGTTTGGTACGTGATGGCGAAGGTCAGAAAATGTCTAAATCTAAGGGCAACGTGCTTGACCCACTAGATTTGATTGACGGTGTTGATCTTGAAACTTTAGTACAAAAACGTACAACAGGTTTGATGAACCCGAAACAAGCAGCGAAGATTGAAAAATCAACCCGTAAAGAATTCCCAGAAGGTATTCAATCTTACGGTACAGACGCAGTTCGTTTCACATTCTGTGCGCTTGCAAACACGGGTCGTGACATTAAATTCGACATGAAACGTGTTGAAGGTTACCGTAACTTTGCGAATAAAATCTGGAACGCTACCCGTTTCGTGATGATGAACTGTGAAGAGCAAGTGATTGGTCAAGAGGTGCGTCAAGACCTTTGGGAATTGCCTGAACAGTGGATTGTGAGCCGTCTACAAAAAGCGGAACAAGCGGTACAAACGGCATTTGATACGTATCGTTTAGACTTGGCTGCACAAGCGATTTACGAGTTCATTTGGAATGAATACTGTGACTGGTATGTAGAACTGACTAAGCCTGTTCTCAATGATGAAAATGTATCGGTTGAGCGTAAAGCTGAAGTGCGTCGTGTTCTTCTTTCTGTGATGGAAGCATCTTTACGTTTGGCACATCCATTAATGCCTTACTTAACAGAAGAAATTTGGCAAACGCTTGCGCCGAAGTTAAATATTTCTGGCGAAACGATTATGCTGGCGCAGTACCCTGTTGCTGACCAAGCGTTAATTAATGAACAAGCTGAAGCTGATATGCAATGGCTTCAAGGTTTGATTGGTGCGGTACGTAATATCCGTGGTGAGATGGGCTTAGGTAATGCTCGCTTGTTGCCTGTTCTGCTTCAAAACACGACGGATAGCGAGAAAGCGCAAATCGCACGTATTGAACCGTTGTTTAAAGCATTGGCTAAAGTTGAAAGCATTACCTTCCTAAGCGATGCTGAACAACCGCCATTGTCATCTTCTTCTGTTGTAGGTCATGTGTCTGTATTCGTTCCAATGAAGGGCTTAATTGACCCTAAAGCGGAATTGGGTCGTTTGCAAAAAGACTTAGACAAGGTTCAAAAACAGCATGACCAAATTGCCAACAAACTTTCTAACGAAGGTTTTGTGGCAAAAGCACCTGCGGCTGTGGTTGAAGGCGAGAAAGTGAAACTTGCTGAGTTCGCTGATCAATTAGCGAAGATTAAAGCGAATATGGAGCAAATTGCAGCGCTTTAATTTAAAGCTTGCGATTTAATCTTAAAAAAGGGAAGCTCTATGTAGCTTCCCTTTTTCATTAAAATAAATGAGATAACGATGAAGATGATTGAAGAATTAAAACAACATTGTTTAAAACAAGGCTTACGAATCAATGAGCCTGCAACTCAGCTAAAGATGGATCGTTTTGAACAAACTTATCAAGTTCGATTACCTGAAATTTTAAAAGCATATTTTTTATTTTTTAATGGGACAGGAGAAGGAAATTTAGGTGATGAAGGATTTTCATTTTTTAGCTTGGAAGAATTTAAGCCTGTTCAGATTTTCAAAGGTTTAGAAGATTTCCCTTATCCTAACTATTTCGTTTTTTCTGAGTATTTACTTTGGATATCTGCCTACGCTATTCAACTCGATGAAACTGGTAATGATTTAGGGATATATGAAGTTTGTAATTCTCAACAAAAAGTATGTGATCGTTTTGAGGATTTCTTAAAAGAAGTGATGCAAAATAAAGGAATCATTTAAATTGTATTATTCGACTATAAAGTGCTGAATTCTCTGACCAAAATTAAAGCGAATATGGAGCAGATTGCAGCGCTTTAATGCTGTAATTTGATTCAAAAAACCCCCTCTTAGTGAGGGGGTTTTATTTATAATAACAATTAATTACGTCTTAAGAATTTCATAACATGAAAACAAGCTTGGGAAGATTAACATTAGAAAAAATTAAAGCTTTAACAGAGAATTCTACTTTAGCTCAGACTGCTAAATTCTCTGATAACTCTGCAATAGCACAAGCCTCTAAACTTTACGAAAATTCAGCAATGGCCCAAGCTTCTAAGGTTTATGAAATTTCAGCAATGGCTCAGGCTTCTAAGCTTTACGAAAATTCAGCAATAACTCTAGCTTCTAAGGTTTATGAAATTTCAGCAATGGCTCAGGCTTCTGAGCTTTACGAAAATTCAGCAATAACTCTAGCTTCTAAGGTTTATGAAATTTCAGCAATGGCTCAGGCTTCTGAGCTTTACGAAAATTC